>JBHEOU010000025.1:10260-13957 GCA_046260645.1 Bacteroidales bacterium
CCTGAAGCTTCCCGGAGGCAGTAAATTGATGGAGACCCAGAAGGGAATGCCACGTAGCTATGGCCAGGGCAGGATCAAGGGTGCTATTCTGGCTTCGGAGACATATGAGAAGGGTAAGCTGACCACAAAATCGGAGGTGACCAAAGTTGATCTGAATGCTGCACACTCAATATCTGTCGAGGGTGTATCACTCATACAGATGGATATGGGCAGGTGGGGACAAAAGAAGAAATAGAAAATATCTGACATGCCGCCCCGTCGGAGCGGCCTGTTTGTTAACTCCAGTCAGATCCTTGTCAGTTTAGCAAACCGCAGCAGCAGTTTTTTCGTTCCTGCGGACTTGAATTCTATTACCGCTGTGGTATTTGGAGATTCTCCCTCTACTGCCATTACCTCTCCCTCACCGAAGCGTTCATGGGTCACCCTGTCACCGGCCTTCAGTACCGTATTGATCTGAGGCATTGCGGGCGTATGAGAGTCACGGACCCTGGTCATCTTTCCGGGAGGGGGCGCAGAAGCCGGGCTGAATGATTCACCCCTGTCGCGTACCGGCTGGAAGGCAGAACCTGCCCTCTGTCCGAATGGACTGCCGCCCGTCTGCGGATACCAGAGATATTCACTTTCGATCTCTCCGATGAAACGGCTGGGAGAGCTCCTCTCAAGGGTACCCCATTTGTACCTGTTAAGAGCATAGCTGAGGGTGACACGCCTGCACGCTCTTGTCAGAGCAACATAAAACAGGCGGCGCTCCTCCTCGAGTTCCCTGGGATTATAAAGGTTCATGCTTGACGGAAACAGGTTCTCCTCAAGTCCTACAATATATACATACTTGAACTCCAGTCCTTTTGCCGAATGAATGGTCATCAGCGTGACCTTGTCCCTGTCCTCCGGCTTCTCCCGGTCCTGGTCGGTAAGCAGTGAGACCGACTGCAGCCAGGTGGCAATGTCTGCCGGTTCTTCGTTGGTTAAGGCAGCCTCAGTGAACTCCTTGATGCCATTCAGCAACTCCTGCACGTTCTCAAGCCTGTCTATCTCCTCAGGCACCTGCCCCTGTTTAAGCTCGGTGATTATCCCGCTTGCCGATGCCATGCCGCTGGCAACATCATATGCCGTGGCGGTCTCAGCCACAGCCATGACTGGCAGCATAAGCCCTGTAAAGAGACTGACCCTGGCACGCAGAGAGGGCGCAAGGTACTGCGCACTCAACCGGGGCGAAGAGATTATTGACCATATGCTGGCATCAATGCTCCTCGCCAGCTCCATGAGCTTCTGCACGGTGGTGTCACCTATGCCCCGCTTCGGATAGTTGATGACCCGCCGAAGGGCCTCCTCGTCGTCAGGATTGACCACCAGCCTGAGGTAGGCTATCAGGTCACGGATCTCCTTGCGTTCATAGAACGACTGCCCGCCGTAGATCTTGTAGGGTATGTTGCGCTTGCGCAGCCTCTCCTCAAAGATGCGCGACTGCGCGTTGGTGCGGTAGAGGATGGCAAAGTCCTTCCATTCAAGCCTTTCGCGCATGCGGGTATCGAGAATGTCAGAGGCGGTGACAATACCCTCCTCACTGTCGATGGTCGTCTGTACAACCCTTATCTTTTCACCCTCATCGTTCTTTGAGTATACCGTTTTTTTTATCTGCCCTACGTTTTTTTCAATAATGCTGTTGGCAGCATTGACAATGGTCTGGGTGGAGCGGTAGTTCTGCTCGAGCTTGAAGAGACGGTAGTCGGGGTAGTCGTTCTTGAAGTTGAGAATGTTTTCTATACGTGCTCCACGGAAGGAGTAGATGCTTTGAGCGTCATCGCCCACAACGCACAGGTTGCGGTGCTTCTCCGAGAGTTTGTGAACGATGATGTACTGCGAATAGTTGGTATCCTGGTATTCATCTACCAGCACGTAGTCGAAGCGGTTGCGATACTCCTCGAGCACTGCGGGGAAATCGCGGAAGAGTATGTTGATGTTCATCAGCAGATCATCAAAATCCATGGCATTGGCCTTGAAGCACCGGGCTGCATAATTCCTGTAGATTGCAGCGGCCTCGGGAACCCTTGATGCCTTGTCTGACTCTGTTATATGTGACACAGAGCCGTACTGCTGCGCAGTGATGAGGTTGTTCTTGGCATGCGAGATCCTGCCGGCTATGGATGAGGGTTTATACACTGAATCATTGAGGTTCATCTCCCTGATGATGGTGCGGATAAGGCTTCTGGTGTTGTCCTGATCATAGATGGTGAAATTGCTTTTATAACCGAGGTAGTGTCCGTCATGCCTCAGGAAACGGGCAAAGATGGAGTGGAATGTGCCCATCCACAGGGTGCGTGACGTCTCGGCACCGACAATCGTGTTGATTCTCTCCTTCATCTCCCCTGCTGCCTTGTTCGTGAACGTCAGGGCCAGGATTCGGTGGGCGGGGACACCCTTTGCCAGGAGGTGGGCCACGCGGTAGGTCAGTACGCGTGTCTTCCCTGAGCCGGCGCCGGCAATGACCAGTGCCGGACCCTCGGTGTTGGTTACGGCGTCCTGCTGTGCCTCGTTAAGCTCTTTCAGATAGTCGCGAAACATTAAAGAGAATGCAGATTTTAATGCTTCAAAGAACGGCATTTTTTTATTAGGTTTGTATATCAATTCAGTGCGTAAATCCGTTTATTAGGCGTGTCAAGATACCTGGCCTTCATAATCATCATCTTACCTCTGGCACTGCAGGCGCAGATAACCGCCCCTGACAGTCGTGCCATGCGTATGACAGATTACCCGTCCACGGCCAGGCATGACCCTGTCTTCATCTTCTGTGCCTCCGGTCCGACAGCCACCGGCACGCTTGTGGCAGCAAGTCCCGGTGGAACAGCCCCTTACACCTTTACATGGACCAGGCATGACCTGGCAGGGGGAGGCTGGTCGATACCCGTGAAGACTGAGTCAGGCGTGACCTCCACCGCAAGCGGCCTTATCGAGGGCGGCTACAGGGTAGCCATCACCGACGGAGGGGGCTACAGCACGGAACTGTACGCCTGGGTCAATATTGACAGCCCGGTTGCAGTGGCCGCACTGCGGCACTACACATGTGACTACGTGGCCCTTGACGGCACAGCCGCTCCGGACAACTTCACATATTATGACCCCGCCACCAATGCATCACGGCGTCTGCCCAACGGGGTGAGACACCTCTGGTCATCGAGTCCGGCATCGGCAATACCCTATCCTGACCTTGAAATTGACCCTATTACATTCTCCCCTCCGCTTGAAGATGTCAGGTACATGCTTGAGGTCACCGACAGCTTCGGCTGCTCAACAACTTCTTCATTCGACTATGAGTCGATACATGTCAAGGCTGACTTTACGGCTGACCCCATCGAGGGGGAGGCGCCGCTGGAGGTTACTTTTACTGACAACTCGGTAAGGGGTACAATGTATACCTGGAAGTTCGGTGACGATTCGGTATCGGTATTACCTGACCCGGGGACACATAAATATTATATACCCGGTGAATACACGGTGACGCTGATCATAGAGAGCGAGCTCACCTGCACCGACTCGGCAACTGTGAAGATAATGGTAGTGCCCTCAATGCTGCAGATTCCGAATGTCTTTACCCCCAATGACGACGGCATTAACGACTTTTTCATCCCCGACAAGAAATCTCTGAAGTTCCTCAACCTGCAGATCTTTGCCAAGAGCGGCCACAGGGTCTATTACTACC
>JBHEOU010000250.1:0-2426 GCA_046260645.1 Bacteroidales bacterium
GCTCCGAACCAAACACAGCCAGCCTGGTGACGGCATACACCACAGCCATCATCAACGACTATTCCGCACAGCTGACACGGCAGGTGAGCCAGGGGATGCCCGTCATAAGCCCGGAGGTAAGGATGTACTTCAACCCAAACCTTGAAAGCTATTTTATGTTCGTGCCGGGTGTGATTACACTGATTCTGATCCTCATAACCGCCCTGATGACATCGGTCACCATTGTGCGTGAGAAAGAGTTCGGCACCATGGAGATATTGCTGGTGTCGCCGCTGAAGCCATGGCAGATAATTATCGGCAAGGTGGCACCCTATTTTTTCCTCTCACTGGTGAATGTAATTATTATCCTGCTGATGGCCTGGTTTGTCTTCGGTCTCCCTGTCCGGGGTAGTATCGCATTGCTGATAGCCGAGACGATGCTCTACATTCTGCTCGGACTATCGATCGGGATCTTCGTCTCAGCCTCAGTGCAGAAGATGGAGAACGCCATCTTTATCTCATTCCTGGCGCTCATGCTGCCCAGCCTGCTGCTCTCGGGATTTATCTTTCCCATTGAGAACATGCCGAAGATCTATGATTATGTGAGCATGATACTGCCGCCGCGCTGGTTCGTGGAGATCATACGGTCAATCATGATCAGGGGAGCGGGATTCGCATACATATGGAAGGAGACCCTCATCCTTGTCGTGATGACGATCTTCTTCATGGTGCTCAGCGCAAGAAAGTTCAAAATAAGGCTCGGGGAGGGAGAGAAATGAAAAAGCTGCTCTTCCTTCTGAAAAAAGAGTTCCGGCAGATACGCCGCAACCCTTTCATGGCCAGGGCGATCATTGCCGTACCGCTGATACAGATGCTGGTCCTGGTGCCGGCAATCACCTTTGAGATCAAGCGCATTGACCTTGCGGTGACCGATTACGACAAGTCACCTGCATCGCGTGAGCTCATCTCCAAACTAAGCGGCTCCTCATTCTTCAGGATCAGCGGGTCTCCTGCCGGGCAGGCCGGTGCAGATCAGCTGCTGCTGTCAGGTAATGCCGACATTGTACTGATCATACCTGACGATTTCTCGGAGGGGCTTGCAGGCATTGGCAAACCGACGCTGCAGGTGCTCGCCGATGCCGTCAATGCCACCTCGGCACAGCTGGGCTGGAATTACCTGGTTTCCGTAGTACGCGATTACAACCGCGATGTCATGATCAGCTCCGGCCTGGCGCCGTCAGCTATCCCCGGCATCAGCGTCTCTCCCCGCTTCTGGTATAATCCGGATCTCAACTACAAGTATTATATGCTTCCGGGCATACTGGTGATCCTCGTGACGGCCATCGGCCTGCTCATGGCTGGGTTAAACCTTGTACGCGAGAAGGAGATAGGCACCATTGAGCAGATAAACGTCACACCGGTGAAGAAATGGGAGCTGATAGCCTCCAAGGTCATACCATTCTTTATCATCGGCCTCTTCGACCTGGCGCTGGGACTCACCGTGGGATGGATTGCCTTTGACATACCCTTCGAGGGTAGTCTCCTCCTCTTCTTTGCCTGCGCGGCGATATTCCTGGTTGCAGTGCTGGGACTGGCGCTCTTCTTTTCAACCATGGCCTCCACCCAGCAGCAGTTCCTCTTTGTGGCCTTCTTTTTTGTCATGATCTTCATCCTGATGAGTGGCATCTTCACTCCTGCCGAGAGCATGCCGGTCTGGGCGCAGCAGTTCAATCACGTGAACCCGGTGGCCTACCTGATGCGGATAAACCGGATGGTTATGCTGAAAGGGTCAGGCTTTCAGGATATAGCCCGGGATATGGGTGCACTGACAATACTTGCCATGACATTCATTACCCTGGCGATTCTGGCTTACCGCAAGCGAGCCTGAGAGAATGCGGACTGCCGTCCCGATCCGCCAGCCGGCGGATGCGGGATTGAGTCTCCTCCTACGTCTGAGCCTCAAACTGAGGACTCCACTACTGCCTACTACGTATCGCTTGAAATGACTGCTGACTGAAGACTGTGGACTGCCGACTGGACTACTGCCTGTTGCCTCATATCTATTGCCTGACCCTTGCCGTCACCGGCCAGTGATCCGATATGAAAACACCCTCTTCAATCACACGGTGGGTTGCGTGCGATGATACCTTCATCCCGTTCCTGACAAAGATATAATCGATCCGGCCTTCACCCGGCTCATCTCTCCAGCCGTTGAAAGTATACTCTTCACCTGCGGGTGGCGTCTCTGATATCAGATATGCATCAACTGCCAGATCCCCCTCCTTCATCCTCGCTATCGCAAGGCTTTCAGGCCTCGCATTGAAGTCGCCCGTTATCACAAAATCATTATCACCCGAAAGCTCCCTGACCCTCTCCATCAGCACTCCTGAGCTCATCACACGGGCAGAGTCGCTGATATGATCAAAGTGTGTATTGATGTATAAGAG
>JBHEOU010000251.1:0-2391 GCA_046260645.1 Bacteroidales bacterium
AGTGTGATTATAACACTTCCGATGTACGGCATCAGCCCACTTGAGGAGAGCATCTCCGAACAACTCAGGGCGCTGGTTTTTGTCAGCATTAGCAATGCCATCCCGATAGCGGGCATTAATATCAGAACGAAGATGAGCCCGTACAGCCAGAAACGCATTTTGTCACCCCCGGTCAGATACTTCGGCACCAGGTAGGAGTAGAAAACGTAGAAACTGCCGAGCATCCATATTGATGACACCAGGGTAGAAAGTACAACATACGAGGATTGCATCCCGGGAAACTCATCTGAACTGAAAAACCAGGCAACAAAGATGGCTGCAATCCAGACCGGGATATGGAAAAGTATCAGAGCGCTCTTTTTGTTCATGACTGTATGAATTATAGTTGATAGTACCTTGATCGCCAACTGACGCATTCATAATCAAAGCTAAGCCATATTTTACTCCGGAAGAATTATTTTATCCATTAATAATTTTCCTGAACTGAAAATTTGTTTAATATTGGAAGCTGATCGTAATTCTTGTCGGAATATTTCAAGGGGGCTTAAATGACAGACACAAATCACATCGGATTTGACAATGAGAAGTATCTCAGGGAGCAGACTGCCGCTATCCTGGAGAGAGTAGGCCGTTTCAACAACAAACTGTACCTGGAGTTCGGAGGGAAGCTGCTTTTCGATTTGCATGCGGCAAGGGTTCTGCCGGGGTTCGATCCCAATGTCAAGATGCGCCTCCTGCAGATGCTCAAGGACAAGATCGATGTCATCCTCTGCATCCATGCCGGGGATATTGAGAGGAAGAAGGTCAGGGCCGATTTCGGCATAACCTATGATGTCGATGCTCTGAAGACTATTGATGACTTCAGGGAGTGGGGAATAGAGGTGACGGCCGTGGTCATCACCCGCTACAGGAACCAGTCGCCCGCTAAGGCCTTCAAGAACAAGCTGGAGCACAGGGGTGTCAAGGTCTACCTCCATTATCCCACGAAGGGATACCCTACCGATGTTGACCAGATAGTGAGCGACGAGGGTTACGGGGCCAACGCATATATCAAGACTACCAACCCGATAGTGATTGTGACCGGTCCGGGTCCGGGGAGCGGCAAGCTGGCGACCTGCCTGTGCAACCTGTACCATGAATACCGTAGAGGTGTCAAGGCCGGGTATGCGAAGTTCGAGACTTTTCCGATATGGGACTTGCCCATTGATCACAAGGTTAATATCGCCTACGAGGCCGCCACCGTCGACCTGAAGGATGAGGTGATGATCGACGAGGATCATCTGAAGACCTATGGCGTAAAGATCGTCAATTACAACCGCGATATAGAGGCGTTTCACCTGCTGAAGAGGATCCTTGAAAAGATAACAGGAGGGGAATCGATGTACCAGTCGCCCACCGACATGGGCGTCAACCGTGCCAGCTCAGGCATAGTCAATGATGCCGTCATCCAGGAGGCGGCGCACCAGGAGATCATCCGCCGGTACTTCCGGTGTGCTGTGGAATATGCGCTGGGGCTGGTAGACAAGGAGACGCTTGACCAGGCATTGATGGTGATGGGGAAGGTACATGCCAGGGGTGATGACCGGAGGGTAGTCCTGCCTGCGCGTAAGGCTGCAAAGGAGGCGGAGAAGAGCGGCAAGGGCAATGCAGGGTTCTTCTGCGGGGCAGCTATTGAGTTGCATGACGGGACGATCATCACCGGGAAGAACTCGACGCTGATGCATGCCGCGGCAAGCCTCGTGCTTAATGCCTCCAAACACCTGTCAGGGCTGCCCGACAGTCTGCTGCTCCTGCCAAAGAACCTGATTGATTCTGTCACCTACCTTAAAAAGGATATACTTAATGGCAAAGAGGTGAGCCTCGATGTGGAAGAGATGCTGATACTTTTAGGTATCAGTGCATTGTCAAATCCTGCAGCCCAGGCGGCGCTGGAGAAGTTGAAGCAGCTGCGTGGCTGCGAGGTGCACCTCACTCACATACCCACCCCGGGTGATGAGGCCGGATTGCGCAAGCTGAATGTCAACCTGACATGTGACCCGGAGTACTCCAGTAAAAGCCTGTTTGTAAGCTAATCAGGCAATAGGGAGTAGGCAGTAGGCAGTAGTCCAGTCTTCAGTCGGCAGTCGGCAGCCGGCAGCCGGAATTTATTGCGCGTAGCGCATAAAGTATTGTAGATAAAATGGTTATATTTTAAATTCATTCCTCGTAGAGGATTAAGTATTGTAGCCAGGAGTCATCCTGACATAATAAACACGGTTCTTATTCCCGGCGGGGGATGCCAACATAATAAAGGTCGAATCCACCCTTGCCTCCTGGCCGGTTTGAGGAGAAAACCATAAGGTCATTGACATATGAATCCTCTGTTGCCACAACTACAGGCCTGTATTCATC
>JBHEOU010000252.1:0-2002 GCA_046260645.1 Bacteroidales bacterium
GAGTAAGTATGTCTCCCTCCTTTTTCTATCACTATCTCTGACTCATCATATCTTTCCGTGATTCCGAGTTGCAGTGACATCAGCGCCCGTGTCGGTAGCACTCCAAGAGTTGGCCTGACGAACATCCTTTTCATGAGGTGCAGGTTATAATCGCGGGCCAGCTCCACGAACCTTCCTGCCTCTACTACCGGAAGTGCCAGGTGCAGCATCCCGGCAGGTGCAAGCAGTCGCGCTGCAGCCACAAGCAGGTCGGCCCGGCTGAGTGTGACGGTATGCCGTGCACGGGCTTTGGCCTCATCCGGGTTCAGCAGAGAATCCACGAAATAGGGCGGGTTGGTTATGATTGCGTCGAAATGGGAGTTGCCGGCAGGCCTGTAATCCTGAATTGATGAGATTAACAGTGTGATCCTCTCATGCCACGGGCTGTTGGTGATATTAACCCCGGCCTGCATGAATGCGTTTCGGTCAGGCTCAATGGCAACTATCGTTGCAACCGATCGCTGGGCTGCCATCAGTGCCAGCAGACCGGTGCCGGTGCCTATATCAACGATATGTGCAGCCCCTTCAACGGCGGCCCAGGCTCCCAGCAATACGCTGTCAGTGGTGACCCTGAAAACGGATGTTCCCTGATGAACTGTAAACTGTTTGAATTTGAAATGGTTTCTGGCCATAATTAATCTTCCTGGTTTCCGGACCAATACCAGGCAAATTTACTTTAATAATAGGACGGTAGAAGGGCTACATTTCCTGTGCCGGCTTTTTCCGGAGGTTTCACCGGGATTCCTGCTGAAGCAGCTGAAACCAGGGATAAAAACAATTACACGGATAATTAATATCTTTCGGTAGTATTAGATCTTGATGACACTGCTGACACTGTCCAAACTGACCCTGCCCATATCTGATCCGGTGCTCCAGTTCCTGTTGATTCTGATCATCATCCTGATAGCCCCGATCCTTTTCAACAGAATAAAAATGCCTCATATCCTGGAGTTGATTGTAGCCGGGGCAATCATCGGTCCCAACGGTTTTAGCCTCATTCTCCGCAACAGCAGCATAATTCTTTCAGGGACAGCAGGTCTTCTATATATCATGTTCCTTGCAAGACTGGAAATCGACCTTGTGCAGTTTAAGAAGAACAGTTTCAGGAGCGTAGTTTTCGGCCTCAATACTTTTCTGATTCCTATGGGGCCGGGTTGCGTAGCCGGATCAGGTACTTAATTTCTCTATCCCTACAACCATTTTACTTGCCAGTCTCTTCGCGTCGCATACACTGATTGCATATCCTATCCTGCGAAAGATTGGGATAACAAAGGCCAGGTCAGTAAATATTGCGGTGGGAGGAACCATGATTACTGACACACTTGCCCTGCTGGTTCTTGCGGTAATTGTAGGAATAACCGTCAGTGAGGTGAACAGGGAATTCTGGACAAGACTCTCATTATAAATCATTGCAGCCGGGTCAATAATCATATTCCTCTTTCCCGTTATTACCCGGTGGTTCTTCAAAAACTTCAGCGACAGTGTCTCACAGTATATTTTTGTCCTTATCATGGTGTTTCTCGGGGCTTTTCTGGCACAGGTGGCAGGTATCGAGGCTATTATAGGAGCCTTCCTTGCGGGTCTGGCTCTGAACCGGCTTATCCCTGACACCTCCTCCCTGATGAAGCGTATTGATTTTGTCGGCAATGCGATCTTCATTCCGTTTTTCTTGATCGGAGTGGGTATGCTTGTTGACTACCGGGTATTCTTTGCTGATTTTGAGACAATCAAGGTTGACGTTTTATGACTGTTGTTGCAACAACAGCAAAATTCATAGCCGCCTGGCTGACACAAAAGACCTTCAGGCTATCAGTTGATGAGCGGAGGATCATTTTCAGGCTCAGCAATGCGCAGGCTGCTGTAACCCTCGCGGCCGTCATGGTAGGTTGCAATGTGATAACCGGCATTGCCTCCGTAATCAAGGAACAATCAGTGACAGACCTCATAATGGGACTTCATGTCA
>JBHEOU010000252.1:2012-2347 GCA_046260645.1 Bacteroidales bacterium
CATCCTTACAAAGTGTAATATTACAACCTTCATATATAAACCTGTGCAACCGGTTTCAACAATTATAAGGCATGTGATAGTCATTCCTGAAAAAGCCGAAGTAGAAATGGGGTTCCCATTGTGGGTGGTTAAAACGTGGAATATCGCCAGGAATACTGGTAAAAAGCTCCTGTTTTACGGTTCGGAACGAACCATCCGGTTGCTGAGAGAGGTAAACGTCAAACATCCTGTTGAAGCAGAATTCACGAGATTCAGCGACTGGGATGACTTCCTTGTCCTATCAAGAGAGATCAGGGATAATGACAACCTTGTTATCCTTTTGAGCAGGGAAAATA
>JBHEOU010000253.1:0-2341 GCA_046260645.1 Bacteroidales bacterium
TTATGGAGATGTCCCTGGCATAAGGCCAGGTGGCCCATATTGATCCTGTCAAAAGCTGTCAGGCCGGTGACGGCCAGCCTGTCAAGGTAACTCTCAGCCTCACTGAACCTTCCGGTAATAAAGTAACACCAGGCGATTGGCCGGAGAACTTTTACATTGCCCGGACTCTCATATTCAACCCTGAAGTAGTGCTTAAGGGCCTCCTCGTATTTACCCGCGTCAAGAGAGCAGTGGGCTGCCATGAGAATGGTGTTCAGATCATCCGGCTCACTCTGCAGTACACGGAGGTACATGTTCAGAGCCTCGTCAGCTCTTCCCAGCCTCCTCAGGCATAACCCGGTCTTGCGCAGGGTCCATGTTTTAGGGTCAAGGATGGCTGCCATGGAATACTTCTCAAGGGCTTTTTCATATTTACCCGACATCTGGTAGCAATAGCCCGCTTTCTCAAAGAGCTCAGCGTCATCGTTTACACTCCTGATGACGTTGAGGTACAACGTCAGCGCATCTTCATAGTATTCCTTGCTGAAGAAGTATTCAGCCAGCGACCTGTCATCGGCGGTAGAACCGCATATTTCCCTGAAGAACAATGAATTGTATATATCAAGCCTGCTGGTGAAAAGGTCGTCAAATTCATTTTTGAAGTCTGACAGTTTGTAGAACCGGTAAAGATCATGCACATACTGCGTCACAGTTGTCCTGAAGATGGCAGCAGGGTCTGTCAGCTCATTGTCATATTTCATCTGCTCCAGTCCCTCAAGCTCCATCCGGAACACTTTCAACATCAGGCTCTTCTGTTCGGCCGGGAGGTATTTCATGTTAAGGATGAGCGAGAATTTGTCGGAATTGCATATGAAAGGGGTTTTGAAAAGTGCTTCGGCGAGTTCATTGATTCCCGGTCCGAGGATCTCGTCCCTGAAGATGTCGTCTACGGCTATATGGTCAGGGTAGAAGGGTATGAACCAGTTGCGCAGTTCCCTGAAGAAATCAAACCTTTTCAGTCCGGAGAACGCCGACATGTAAACGTCAGACCCCTCCATCTGAAGATTAGTGAGCTCTTCCATTGTCTTGAACATCTCCTCTGATCCGCTGAACATGGCAGACCAGTCGGGGTTTTGTCCCTCTTCAAGGTTCTCTCCGAGGATTTTGTCAAGATCTAACTTCTCCTCTATGCGTGGCCTAAGCTTCACTACTTTCGGAAGGATCTCCTCATTCATCCTCTTGCTCAGTTTCTCAGTGTCACGTGATCTGATTGCCTGAAGCACCACCACTCGGCACCGCTCCCTGAAGTTATCGTTCTCAGCCAGGCTTTTGACAGTCTGCATTACTTCAGGATAGAGGCTTAGACGGTCATCATAATAGTAAAGGCTGAATACAAGACCTGTAAGTGCCCGTTCTGCCACATGAGGAGTGGTAACGGCAGTGAGCTTTGCCAGCAGGCGTATTTTGACCGGATCCCATATCCGCAGGCTGCTGAGTGTGACGGCACTGACGTATGATGCGAGATCATGCCACTGGAACCTTCCTGACTGAAGCATTATTTCCATGAGGCTATCTTCTGCTTCACCGTAGAAGTCTGTTAACCACAGGTGATTGAAGATCAACCCCGAGAGACGTTCGGTCTCGGCGGCCCTCTCGCTTTCAGACTCAGGTTTCTCTATTTCAGCCGAAGCAAGGAGATCGTCGAGGCGAGACTTGAATACCAGATCATCTACACTCTGGATTATGTTTTCCCCCCTCAGCCTCTCTTCCCTCTGTTCCCTCGCTCTGACAGAATATGTGTACCATCCGGAATGATGTGCCAAAATGTCCTGTTTTATTCTGTCATTCAGCCTCAGGGTATTTTGAAGAAGTTTCATATAGATTTTCTGGCGTTCCGGGTCGTGGATTCCCTCAACAGTGTATTTCAGGATATTGAGGTAAGTCATCCCGAGCTCGCTGAACTCGTCCTTAAGCCCACCAACAGATACATTTTCAAGCATATCAGCCATCAGATCAAAGCTCTGCTTGACCTTCCGTCGTACGACGAGGTTGCATATTCTCTTATGCTGAAGTATGATTGTGCCTGTATTCATCCTGAGGTGGGATATAAATTTCCTCCTGCATCAAGATCAACAATCAGGCCACCGTCGTGGTTCAGAAGGAAAATCCTATACTGACATAGCCCTTCACCTGCTTGTATAACAGTTCCCTGTCATAGATCCCGTGCATTATGCCGATGCGGATGGGGCCGGCAATGCTCATGTAACCCAGTCCTGCACCATATCCGCCCATGAGCGAGAATCCTTCTGTACGTTCAGGCTCCTGAAGCGCGAAGAGATTTCCATCAAGAGACAGATGGATA
>JBHEOU010000254.1:0-2314 GCA_046260645.1 Bacteroidales bacterium
CTGTCTCTCAATCTCTTCATCCTCCACCTTGCTGAACATCAGCTCACCTGAAGAGACCGTGTGGCCGGGCAGGAGAAGGTCTGATCTGCCGGCAGCATCCCAGCTGAGGCCGGCGATACCCAGCCAGCCTCTCAGCTTATCCATCGAGAAGGGAAGGAAGGGTTCAAGCAGGATGGCAAGGTTTGCGGTTATCTGCAGTGAGACGTACATTATTGTTTTAACGCGTTCGGGGTCTGTTTTTATAACCTTCCATGGCTCCGTATCTGCAAGGTATTTGTTGCCGAGGCGTGCCAGGTTCATGGCTTCGGCAAGTGCCTGCCGGAATCGGAATGCCTCAAGGTTGCTTTCGACGTTCTCCCTGCATGTCATGATCGAGGCCACCGTGGCAGTGTCATACTCAGTCATTGCCCCCGGAGGCGGCACCTCACCCTTGTAATAGTTATTTGTCAGTACCAGGGTGCGGTTCACGAAGTTGCCCAGTATGGCCACAAGCTCGTTATTGTTACGGGCCTGGAACTCCTTCCAGGTGAAGTCGTTGTCTTTGGTCTCAGGGGCGCTGGCGCAGAGGGCATACCGCAGAGAGTCCTGCTTCCCCGGAAAGTCAATGAGGTACTCCTGCAGCCATACTGCCCAGTTGCGTGACGTGGAGATCTTGTCTGACTCGAGGTTCAGGAACTCATTGGCAGGCACATTATCGGGAAGGATATAGCTTCCCTCAGCCTTGAGCATTGCAGGGAAGATGATACAGTGAAAGACGATGTTGTCCTTGCCGATAAAGTGGATCATGCGCGTCTCAGGGTCTTTCCAGTATTTCTCCCAGTCGGGGGTCAGCTCCCTCGTTGCGGAGATGTATCCTATGGGAGCGTCAAACCAGACGTAAAGGACTTTACCCTCAGCCCCCTCCACAGGGACAGGTACACCCCAGTCGAGGTCACGGCTCACGGCGCGTGGCTGCAGCCCCTGGTCGAGCCACGACTTGCACTGGCCGTAAACGTTGCTTTTCCACTCGGTATGCTCGTCGAGGATCCATTTTCTTAACCAGGGCTCATATTTGTCGAGCGGCAGGTACCAGTGCAGCGTGTCACGCTTCACCGGCGCACTGCCACTGATGGTTGAACGGGGGTTGATAAGGTCGGTCGGACTGAGAGATGTACCGCACTTCTCACACTGATCGCCGTAGGCATTCTCATTGGAGCAATGAGGACAGATGCCGGTGATATACCTGTCTGCCAGGAAGCAGCCAGCCTCCTCGTCATAGTACTGGCTGGCGGTCTTCTCAATGAACTCACCCTGATCATAAAGCTTGCGGAAGAACTGAGAGGCAGTCTCGTAATGAATTTCATTTGATGTGCGTGAATAGATGTCAAATGATATTCCGAAGTCGCTGAAGGCTTTCTTGTTAAGTTCATGATAGCGGTCAACCACCTCCTGCGGTGTGATGCCCTCCTTCCGTGCCTTGAGGGTGATGGGCACTCCATGTTCGTCTGACCCGCAGATGGAGATGACATCCTCGCCGCGCATCCTCAGGTAACGCGTATAGATATCCGACGGCACATAAACCCCTGCCAGGTGACCTATATGTATTGGTCCGTTAGCATACGGCAGGGCCGATGTGATAAGGTGACGCTTGTACTTCTTCATCTGTGATGGGCTGTTACTGTGGTTAACCCGGCAAATATAATGATTTTGGAGAAGAGCCGGGATGGCAATCACCCCTCCTGGCCGAAGGCTGTAAGCACTTCCTGCATATATGTCCTTGAAACAGGCACTATTGACGGAGGGATGCTGTCAAGCTCAAGCGCCAGCCCTTCCTTTTCCCTGCGGATCAGCTTGACCTTTTCAACATTGACCAGGTAGGAGCGGTGGCAACGGATGATGGATTCCTGTTTCAGCTCATCCTCCATGGTCCTTAGTGTATTGCGGAGCATGAACCTGGTGACCTTGTTCTGTGCCTGGTACCAGACAGTGACGTAGTTATCGCTGCTTTGGACATATAGTATATCGGAGCGCTTCAGTGACATCCTCAGCACACCCTTTTCATCCCTGAGGGGAATCATCGGCTTCTGGCCCTGACCCTCTGCCTGTTCCCTTATCCCGGTAAGTTTGAGTTTGCTGTCATTCCATGAGAACCAGAGCCATAGCATTATATAGGGAAGAGCCAGGGTGAGCGAGGTGTGACGCACTGACCTCCCGAGAAGCTCGGGGAAGCTACGGGTATCATCAAGTATCACGATCTCAAAGAGAGTGAAAAAGAGCGCCATTGATACTATCTCCGCCGCAACCCAGACCAGGTAGTGCCATACTCTCAGCTGCA
>JBHEOU010000255.1:0-2312 GCA_046260645.1 Bacteroidales bacterium
TGATGGATGCCCTGCCTGAAGGATGCCGGCCGGTGGTCATCATTGGAAGACCTTACAACAGTGCCGATCCGCATCTCAACCTCGACCTCACAGAGAAACTCCTGACGCAGAACGTCATGCCTATACCTCTTGACATGCTGGATCTCTCAATTGAGGAGATCTACGGCAACTACCGCAACATGTACTGGCCCAACGGTCAGAAGATGATAGCAGCGGCACAGCATGTTGCCAGGACTGACGGGCTTTATGCGGTTTATATCAGCAACTTCAGATGCGGTCCCGACTCATTTATCTGGCATTATGTCACCGAAGAGCTGAAGGGCAAGCCCTTCCTTCACCTGGAGGTTGACGAGCACTCTGCCGATGCAGGCATGGTGACACGGATCGAGGCTTTCCTTGACAGCCTGGCGGGAGCCGAACAGAATGAGAAGAAGGATCTGACCATCATTCGTCCCCGGCCCAGTCCCTCTGAGCCGCCGGTAAACAGGACCCTCTATTTCCCCTATATGCATGACGGCGCATATTTTGTTGCAGCCGCGGCACGAAGCGTAGGCATTCCCTCGGAGGTGCTCCCCAAACAGACCGATGAGGATATTGCACTGGGAAGAAAGTACACCTCATCAAAGGAGTGCTTCCCGATGATATGCACCACAGGAAGCTTCCTCAAGAAGCTGATGGAACCGGGAGCTGACCCCTCGAGGATGAGCTTCTTCATGCCTGACCATAACGGACCATGCCGCTTCGGGCAGTACAACCAGTTCCAGAGGATACTCTTTGACAGGCTCGGCTTCAACGCTGCAGAACTGGTGACCCCATCCAATGACACTGCTTACGCTGACCTGGCAGGAGACCGTAGCAAGAGATTCAGGATCAATGCATGGAAAGGCTTCGTGTCATTTGACTACATAAGGAAGCTGTACCGTGAGATACGGCCATACGAGCTCAACAATGGTGAAACTGAAGCTGTCTACCAGGCGGCGATAAAAAAGGTTGAGAATTGCATTGAGAACAACAGCAGGGGCCTCCGCCGCCTGCTCGTTGAGACAGCCGGCGAGTTTATGGCGGTGAAGGTTGACAGGAGCAGGCGCAGGCCTGTGGTGGCGGTACTCGGGGAGATCTATATGCGTGACAATGCAGGATGCAACGGCAACATAGCCAACAGGCTTGAAGCGCTCGGGGCGGAAGTCGTCATAGGACCCTTCTCTGAATGGATCACCTATTCCACTCATCGCTTTGCGCGTGACAGCCGCTGGAAGAATGACACGAAGGGGCTTATCAGATCGAAGATACAGGGGATCGGGCAGGAGGTGATCGTGGATTATCTTCTCAGGGGCATCAACAAATATACCGATACAACCAAGGATGTGTCGCTTCATGAGATACTGAAGCTGAGCAACAAGTATGTCAGCGAATTCTATGACGGTGACCCGCCGATAGCCATGGGTTCATCAGCAGCTCTTGCACAGAGAGGAGTATCGGGCATTGCTGCGATACTGCCCTTCACATGCATGCCCGGAACGCTTGTCGCTTCAGTCAGCGACTCATTCCGCAAAGACAACAACAATATTCCCTTTATCAATATCCCGTATGACGGGCAAGACACCGTCTCGCTGGAGACAAGGCTGCAGGCCTTTATGTTCCAGGTCAGGGAGTATGCTGAGGCTCGCCAACCAGTGTCATCTCATCAATGAGATAGCCTGCACCGGCAAACTTGTCAATGATAAAGAGTACATATCTGATGTCAAGGCTGATGTTACGGCTCTGCTTCGGGTTGAACATGATGTCTGACGCAACCCCCTCCCAGGCACGGTCAAAGTTGACCCCTACCAGGTGACCCTCGGCGTTGAGCACCGGGCTTCCCGAATTGCCTCCGGTGGTGTGGTTGTTGGCGATGAAACAGACCGGAACGTCACCGTTGACGGCATATCTGCCGAAATCCTTTTTCATGTACAGCTCTTTAAGCCTGTCGGGGACATCATAATCATATATTTCCGGGTTGTCCTTCTCCATCACCCCGGTCAGTGTTGTGTAATGCTTATGATAGACGGCATCACGCGCATTGTAACCCATCACCCTGCCATAAGACAGCCTCAGTGTTGAGTTGGCGTCAGGGTAGAAGACCCTGTCACTGCCCTGTTCCATCTGTGCTGCCATGTAAAGCTTGTTCAGATCAGCGAGGCGGGCATCAAGGGAATCCAGTTCAGGCCTTACCCTTGACTCAATCAGCTCTGCAGCGGAAGATGCAAGTATGTAGAAGGGATCTTTGGCCACCTTTTTCGGGTCAAATCTGTCAAGAAGAGCATTCACCCTCT
>JBHEOU010000256.1:0-2297 GCA_046260645.1 Bacteroidales bacterium
CGGTAAGCACTGGTAACGCCCTGAAGAAAAGCGAGGTGAAGGGATTGAAACGCAATCTTGTGAAGATAAACAGCCTTGAACCTGACAAGATCAGGGAGGTCTACAGGGCCATGCTGCAGGATTCCAACATCGGCAGCAAGGGAGGCGCAGGCCTTGGCCTGATGGAGATGGCCCGCAAGACGGGTAACAGGCTTGACTACGATTTTCTTCCGATAGACGATAAGTATTCGTATTTCATACTCAGCAAGACGGTTGATGCAGGAGGCAAGGGAATCAGTGAACCCGGCGGCATACCCGGAACCTTCGATACCCAAAAGGTAGCCCAGCTCGAGAAGATGATGAAGTCGAACGGCATCTTCTTCATCTGGGCCGGTCCGCTGACACATGCCATCAGCAAGGAGCTCCTCAACTTCAGCGAGACCGCCATGCGTGAGGCAGAGCTGGAACAGAATCTCCACAAGCGTGTCTTCGCCACACTGATTGAGCTCCTCCAGAACGTATCCCAGCACAGTCCCGGTTTTGAGGCAGAGCAGAAATACGGAATCCCCCTGGCGATGATCAGGAAGACTCCGGCATCATTCATCATCACCTCGGGCAACCTCATCAAAAACAGTGAGTCTGACCTTCTCATACAGAAGCTTGACATGGTAAACAGGTATGATGAGGAGGGGCTGAAGAAGCTGCTTAAAGTTGCACTTATGGGGCAGGACATGTCGAAAATTTCAACCGGTTACATGGGCCTTCTTGAGATGGCACGACGGTCAGGCGGCAGGCTCACCTATAAATTTGACCAGGTAAACGAAGAGTATTCCTATTATACCATCACCGTCAGGGTCAGGGCTAAGGGATTAAAGGCTCACTGACAAGGGTAAGCTCCCTCCCGTCATACACCGCAAAACTTACCCGGCAGCTGATCCAGTCGCCCAGGATCACCATCCTCCTGTTCTCCTCGTCAAAGGTCATGGGCAGGTGCCGGTGACCGTAGATATAATAGCGCGCCGTGCAGCCCCCTGCTGCGACCGCCCTGGTATGGCGTATCAGGTCCTCCCTCTCTTCTCCCATGAATGGCAGTGACACATGCTTGGCCAGCCGGCTGCTCTTTGACCATGAATGCCCGAATGCCATGCCCCAGCCCGGGTGGATGGCTGAAAAGAGTCTCCTTGCCACCCTGCTGCGGAAGAGGGCAAAGAGCAGTCTGGTGCTCGTGCTGCAACTTCCGAGGCCTTCCCCGTGGGCAAGGTAGAAGAGCTCACCGCCGATAGTGGTCAGGAATGGCTCATAATGGATGATGACGCCACACTCATCGGCAAGGTATCCCTGCATCCACATATCATGGTTCCCCGTGAAGATGTGTACCTCAATGCCACGGTCTGTGAGTGAGGCAATGGTACCCAGGAACCTTGAAAAGCCCCTGGGGATGACTGTTTTGTACTCCCACCAGAAATCGAAGATATCACCAAGGAGATATATTGCCTGAGCGTCTCGTGATGCCTGCCCGAGCCATGTGATCACTCTCTGCTCGCGCTCGCGGGGGTTGGTCCCTGCGTCCAGACCCAGGTGAAAGTCAGAGGCGAAGTATGTTTTCTTGCCTTCCAACCCGGGTTATTTATTGAAGAGCTGATCCATCCTAATCTGCAGGTTGCGTCCGAAGAGGTTGGTGTTGATGATGTTCCCCTCCGGGTCATAAAGCAGGTTCGATGGCACACTGTTTACGTTCATCAGTCGTGCAAAGGCAGGCCTGGATGGGTCCTGCTCCCTGACGCTTATCCATGGTATCTCTTCAAACCGGACGACATTCTTCCACCTCTGCTCATCGCCGTCAAGGCTGACATGGTATATCTCGAGACCTTTGCCGTGATAAGATGAATATATTGATCTCATCAGTGGCAGCTCATTAAGACACTCCTGTGAAGCGGTGCTCCAGAACGAGACGAGCACATACTTCCCCCTTAGCGAGGAGAGACTGATCATTTTTCCCCCGGTATCAGGAAGTACGGGGTTGGTGCTGGTCTCCGGGAGCTGCGAGGCCAGGCTGGCCATACGGTCGATGTACATGCGGTTCAGTTCCGAGGTGACATTCTCCTTCAGGGCACGGACATGCCTTGAGACAGGGTATTTGACCGAGAGAGAGTCGGATACGATCTTAAGGTACTGCAGATCGCGCGGCTGGTAGAGGACATAGGTGTTTTCGTCAATCCTCTGGTAGAGCGCCTGTATAGCTGCCATAGATGTGATATTCTCTATGACGAATTTGATGTTGAATCTGCGCTGTTCGTCCACGGCATCAACGAAAGCTT
>JBHEOU010000257.1:0-2282 GCA_046260645.1 Bacteroidales bacterium
GGTTCACGCGGCAATACCCTTTTCTATCTCGCCGTCCCCCCGGAGCTCTACAAGGTGATACCCCTTAATCTTGCATCTCAGGGGCTTAACAATGAAGGTGACGGATGGAAGAGAATGATAATTGAAAAACCCTTCGGGTATGATTATGCCAGTGCCGTGACCCTGAACAAGTTAATTCTTGAGCACTGGAATGAGAGCCAGATCTACCGCATTGATCATTACCTTGGTAAAGAGACCGTGCAGAATATACTTGTAACAAGATTTTCAAACGGGATATTTGAGCCTTTATGGAATCGCAACTATGTTCACCATGTGGAGATCACCTCGTCAGAGAGCCTGGGTGTGGAGATGCGCGGAGCGTATTATGAGGGTGCAGGGGCACTGCGTGACATGGTTCAGAATCACCTTCTTCACCTGGTGGGGTTCATTGCCATGGAACCGCCATCATCAATAGATTCCACTTCAATCAGAAACGAACTTGTGAAGGTTTTTGAATCGCTCAGGCCGATAAAGAGCGAGGAGGTAAGCAGTATGTCCATCAGGGGACAGTATACCGGAGCCCATGTCAGGGGAGAGTTGCTGGAGGGATACCGTGAGGAGGATAATGTGAGCCAGGCCTCCATGACCGAGACATTTGCAGCCCTTAAATTCCATATTGACAACTGGAGATGGGGCGGGGTGCCTTTCTACATCAGGACGGGCAAGCGACTGCCCACGCGGGTTACCGAGGCAGTCATCCACTTCAAGCCTACACCACACTACCTCTTCTCGGGAGAGAGTGTCTGTGATGGATGCAATCAGTTGATAATAAGGATACAACCAGATGAAGGCATACTTCTCAAATTCGGAATGAAGATTCCCGGCGCCGGATTCAAAGTCAAGAACGTCAACATGGACTTCCATTACTCCGACTTTGCAGTTGAAAGGATCCCTGATGCTTACGAGCGGCTCATATACGACTGTATGAACGGTGATTCCACCCTGTACACGAGGTCTGACGCCGTACTGGCCGCCTGGCGTTTTCTTGATCCGGTGATTAAAGCATGGCAGAGCGATCACTCGGTCCCTCTTTACGGCTATCCTGCCGGAACCTGGGGACCCGAGCACGCTGATGACATGATAGAGGAGGCTGAGCTTACCTGGAGATATCCTTGTAAAAATCTTGCCGATGATGGTGTTTATTGCGAATTATAATTAGTTTTATATCCTGATTGCCCAAACCATGTCACATTCAGTCAGAGTTTTCCCCGATCCAGAGACCCTGGCTCAAAGCATAGCCACGATACTGATCAGAGACCTCGATCGAATCGAGGCTGATCAATTTTACACCGTTGCCCTATCCGGAGGAACAACGCCAGAGTACATATATCGCTATCTGTCAGATAATTATGCGCGTAGGATAAGCTGGGATAAGCTGCTGGTCTTCTGGGGCGATGAGAGATGTGTGCCTCCGGAGGAGAGTGAGAGCAACTACCGGATGGCCTACGAGAGCCTTCTTCAGAATGTCCCCATTCCTGACGCAAACGTCTTCAGGATACGGGGCGAGAATGATCCTGTTACGGAAGCGAAACAATACTCAGAGCTTGTCAGCAGCGTGGTGCCATTTTTTAACGGTATCCCGCAGTTTGACCTCATGCTCCTCGGACTGGGCGACGACGGTCATACCGCATCCATTTTTCCTGACAGGCCTGACCTGTTGACCACCTCGCAGCTCTATGACGTGGCAGTAAGGCCTGGCACACGCCAGAAAAGGATTACTGCAACAGGCAGACTCATCAATAACTCCTCCAGGATATATTTTATAGTTACAGGCAGTCAGAAGGCTTCAATCGTTTCGGAGATCATTGAAGCGAAGGGTGGATCGGACAGGTATCCCGCTTCAAGGGTAAATCCGGCCTCGGGACACCTGGTCTGGTTCCTTGACAATGAGGCCGCAGCACTGATAAAGTCATAAAATCAAACATAACAGTAACACTAAAGGTATGATTATTGGAATTTTAAAAGAAGCAGGGAATGAAGACAGGGTAGCGATTCTTCCCTCCGAAACGGCTGCCCTGTTAAAACTTAAGCTTGAACTGATGGTGGAAGAGGGCGCGGGCGCAAAAGCCTTTGCCTCTGACGAAGAGTACCGCTCCGCAGGTGCAACGACAGCCGGGAGAAAAGAGATCATCGCCAGGGCGGATCTGCTCTTCACCGTCAATCCGCCGCTGAATGATGATGTCAGTTCCTTCAGGGAGGGCCAGATGATATTCACTGTGCTTGACCCCGTTGAGAACAGGGAG
>JBHEOU010000258.1:0-481 GCA_046260645.1 Bacteroidales bacterium
GTTTGAGCGGCTCGACCTGCCTATCGGGTTCTGGTCTATCAGCTCCACAGCGGTGATACTGGAGAAATCTCCCTCCAGCGCCGCACAACGCCCTGCCTTCGTCCCGGTATCTCCAAGCCTTGATGAAAGGGAGTTGAAGAGTATGTCATGCACCAGGGTGCTCTTCCCTGAACCGCTTACTCCTGTGACCGCGGTGATGGTGTGCAGGGGAAATTTCACATTTATGTCCTTCAGGTTATTCTCACGTGCACCCCTGACTCCTATATAACTGTGCCATTTACGGCGCATGGCCGGCTCCTCGATGCGCATGGCTCCGGTCATATAGGCTGCGGTCAGTGATTTGTTTTTCTTCGAGAAGTCAACGCCTCCCTGATAGATGATTTCTCCTCCGTGAGTGCCTGCAGCCGGTCCCAGGTCTATAATCTGATCAGCCGCCCTGATGATCTCCTCCTCATGTTCAACGACGATCACGGTATTACCC
>JBHEOU010000258.1:491-2259 GCA_046260645.1 Bacteroidales bacterium
GACGCTGCTGTATCTCTTTCAGCAGTCGTCCTGCTGTCTCCCTCTCCTGGCCGTTAAGGGTCAGGTGTTCAAAGAACTCA
The DNA here is from genome assembly GCA_046260645.1 of Bacteroidales bacterium. Lineage (GTDB taxonomy): Bacteria > Bacteroidota > Bacteroidia > Bacteroidales > VadinHA17 > SR-FBR-E99. Next base: position 572 of record JBHEOU010000258.1, read on the forward strand.
TAAGCTTCGCTGACGGGCATGGAGGTTATCTCCGTTATTGACCTGCCGCCAATCTTCACCCACGCGGCCTCTTTGCGCAGTCGGCGACCTTCGCAGGAGGGGCAGGTGCGTTTGCCCCTGTAGCGGCTGAGCATGACCCTGTACTGTATCTTGTATTTCTTCTCCTCAAGATGCTCGAAGAACTGGTTCAGTCCGAAGAAATACCTGTTGCCGCTCCATACCAGCGCCTTCTGTTCGGGAGACAGCTTGTACCAGGGTTTATGTATCGGAAAACCAAACTTGTCAGCGCTGTAGATCAGTCTCTCCTTCCATTGCTTCATGGTCTCGCCTCTCCAGCAGGCGATGGCATCATCATACACCGAGAGATTTTCATCAGGGATGACCAGGTTCTCATCAATGCCGATGATTTTTCCATAACCCTCGCATACCGGGCATGCTCCAAGGGGTGAGTTGAAACTGAAGAGATGTTCCGTCGGCTCCTCAAAGGTTATCCCGTCCTCCTCGAACTTATCCGAGAATGTGATGGTCTGTGTTGTCTCCTCGTCAGTGACAGTGAGGGTTATATGGCCGCGTCCGGTCATGAATGCAGTCTGTACGGAGTCGGCGGCGCGGCTCATGTCCTCCGGTGCGTGCCCCGCGGCGAACCTGTCGATGATAAGATCAACGGTGGTCAGGGCGCCTATCAGTCCTGCAGTGTTATCTTCATCAAGGCGAATAATGCCCTTCTCAGTACTGATGCGGTTATAGCCCTGCTTAAGAAGGAACTGCATGAACTCCGCCGGTGCAACATTCCCGGGTACCGGCAGCGGGGCAGTCAATACCACGCGGGTTCCTGCCGTAAGCTTTGCCAGGTAGTTCACGACATCATCAACCGTATGTTTGCGCACCTCGCGCCCCGAGACAGGAGATATGGTACGTCCCACGCGTGACCACAGCAGTCTCAGGTAGTCATGTATCTCCGTTGATGTGCCTACCGTCGACCGGGGGTTCCGTGTGTTGACCTTCTGCTCAATCGCAATGGCCGGTGGTATACCGTTTATGAAGTCCACGTCAGGCTTGTTCATGCGCCCCAGGAACTGCCTGGCATATGAAGAGAGGCTCTCCACATAGCGCCGCTGACCCTCGGCATAAATAGTATCAAAGGCGAGTGAAGACTTGCCGGAACCGGACACCCCGGTAATAACTATGAGGTTGTTTCTCGGGATGGAAAGGGAAATATCCTTAAGGTTATGAACACGCGCTCCCTTTATCTCAATATTGCCCTTCATTCTCACTCCGTTGGTAAGTTGGCAAAATTAATGATTTTGCATTTAGGATTTTTTGTTTTCTTTGTCCTGGTAAGAAATGAAACAAAGAGGGGGACCACCCCGTATAAGACCACAGAAACAAACAAATGAAACAAAGGAGGAAGCCTATCGTATAACTCTACTCGCAACCATTAATAGAGTTAATTATGAAGAGCAAAATGACCGATTATGAGCTTATTACAAGCTACATGAACGGTACCGAGAGAAGCATCGAGCTGCTCATCCTCCGACACAAAAGTAAGGTCTATTCGTATATCAGCCTTTACATTCGAAACAGGGACCTGGCAGATGACGTTTTTCAGGATACTTTCCTGAAAGTTGTTCAGTCGATCCGCGCCGGACGGTACCAGGATGACGGGAAGTTCATTTCATGGGTAATGA
>JBHEOU010000259.1:0-2230 GCA_046260645.1 Bacteroidales bacterium
GGGAAAGCCTGTGCATAATGCCATCGTATGGCAGGACAGGCGTACTTCAGAGTATTGTGATCAGCTTAAGAGGGATGGACTCGAAGATGTCATCCGGAAGAAGACAGGACTCGTTATTGACGCTTACTTCTCTGCCACGAAAGTAAGGTGGATACTTGATAATGTCTCCGGCACCCGTGAGCTTGCTGAGAAAGGTGAACTGGCTTTCGGGACCATCGATTCATGGCTTATATGGAACCTGACACGAGGCAATCTGCATGTAACAGATGTGACAAATGCCTCACGCACCATGCTGTTCAATATTCATTCTCTGGAATGGGATGACGAGCTCCTGCGTATCTTCAACATACCGGCGGACATACTGCCTGACGTGCGTTCTTCGAGTGAGATTTACGGGCTTACTGCCGGCACTTTCACGTCGCAGATACCCGTTTCCGGCATTGCAGGCGACCAGCAGGCAGCTCTCTTCGGACAGATGTGCGTTGACCGGGGAATGGTCAAAAACACCTACGGGACCGGGTGTTTCATGATGATGAATACCGGTACAACCCCTGTGGTGTCAGCTAACAGGCTGCTCACAACTGTGGCCTGGAGGATAGGAGAGAGGACGGAGTATGCTCTGGAAGGAAGCATTTTCATTGCCGGAGCTGTGGTGCAATGGTTGCGTGACGGACTGGGTATCATTAAACATTCAGCTGATATCGAAAAACTGGCAGGCCAGGTCAAATCGACTGATGGAGTCTACTTCGTCCCTGCCTTTGCCGGACTGGGTGCCCCTTACTGGAACCAGCATGCAAGAGGTACCATTACAGGCCTCACGCGTGGCTCCACCGCCGCTCATATAGCCCGTGCAGCACTTGAGAGCATTGCGTTCCAGACACATGATGTGTTACTTGCAATGCAAAATGATTCAGGCCTGATAATTAATGAATTAAGAGTTGATGGAGGGGCAACTGCAAATGACCTCCTGATGCAGTTCCAGGCCGACATCCTTCAGGCTGATGTTGTACGACCGAGGATAACAGAAACCACAGCGCTTGGGGCTGCTTACCTGGCCGGACTCTCAACAGGTTACTGGAACAGTATTGAGGATTTACGAAGCCAGTGGCATGTTGACAGTAGGTTCTCCCCGGGAATGAAACCTGAAGAGACCAATTCGCTGGTAAAGGGATGGCGTCGTGCCGTTAAAGCTGCCAACGCATGGGCTGACGACAACTAAGGCATGCGGGCCTCTGCCACCATCTTTTATTATTTCAAAATTTTGGTTAGGTTTATGCCTCAATTCTGATGCATGAAGAAGATCCTTTTCATTCTGGCAGTGCTCTTTCTCTTCCGTCCGGCTCCTGTCAGGGCAGACATGGCTGACAGTGCCGATGTATATATCATCACCTGCGCGCCGGGCACAGCAAGCTATTCCATCTACGGCCACACGGCCCTGCGGATTGTCGTTCGCGGTACCACCTTTGACAGGGTTTACAACTGGGGTATCTTCAACTTCTCGACCCCCAACTTCACATATCGCTTTGCCAAAGGACGACTCGATTACATGCTTGGGGCATACGGCTTTGAGGATTTTCTCAGGGAGTACATTGCAGAGGAACGTTCCGTATGGTCCCAGAAGCTTAACCTGACCACCGCCGAGAAGGAGAAGCTCTTTGAACTGATAAACGATAACCTTAAGCCTGAAAATGTCAGGTACAGGTATGACTTTTTCTTCGACAACTGCGCCACACGCGTGCGTGACATAGTGGCGGCGGCAGCAACCGATACAGTCATTTTTCCTGAGAGGGAGAAGAAGAGACAGAAGAGTTTCCGCAGGCTTGTTGATCCCAACCAGAAGGTGCTGCCGTGGCTCGATCTGGGGGCTGACATGCTGCTGGGGCTTCAGGCAGACAAGAAGGCCACACCCTTTGATGAAATGTTCCTGCCGGTCCATCTCATGAACAACATGCGGAACACTCTCATTGTCCATGATGGCACGGAGGAGCCGCTGACCGGGCCGGCGGAGATTGTCGCTGAGTTTCCTGCATCCGGTAAACCAGGATCAGGAGTATGGGTGCCGCAGGCGGTGTTTTACCTGCTTCTGATACTGGTTCTCCTTGTTACGTTTGTCTTCGGAAAGCCTAAACTTGAAAAGAGTGTCGATTTTGTGCTCTATTTTATCTATTCGGTAATAGCCCTTCTGCTGGTTTTCACAAACATCTTCTCTGAACATGACGCCCTTCACCTC
>JBHEOU010000026.1:0-414 GCA_046260645.1 Bacteroidales bacterium
ATATCTGCCAGATGGATGCCGACTTCTCCCATGACCCGGCAGACCTGGTCAGGCTTCATGCAGCATGCGACCGCGACGGCGCCGACCTGGCCATCGGGTCAAGATACATCTCCGGCGTCAATGTGGTAAATTGGCCCATGGGCAGGGTGCTCATGTCATACATCGCATCCATGTACGTAAGAATCGTCACAGGCATGAAGATCATGGACACAACAGCCGGATTCAAATGCTACCACCGCGAGGTGCTACAGAATATCAACCCCGGGCATATCCGCCTGGTGGGATACGGCTTCCAGATAGAGATGAAATTCACCGCCTGGAAACTCGGCTACCGCATAGTTGAGGTGCCCATCATCTTCACCGACCGCAGGGCAGGCACATCAAAAATGTCGGGAAGCATCTTCGGCGAAGCTA
>JBHEOU010000026.1:541-13948 GCA_046260645.1 Bacteroidales bacterium
CCCGCCGATGTTACAATTGAAGGTGACACTATCTCCGGCATCCACCCAGCCGGGGAGGCACAAGCCGGTCGTGATGCGGTTATCATCAATGCCGCCGGCCTGTGGCTCCTGCCGGGAGTCATTGACGATCATGTGCATTTCCGCGAGCCGGGGCTGACCCATAAGGGCGATATCGCCAGCGAGAGCGCCGCTGCCGCCGCAGGCGGAGTGACGTCATTCATGGAGATGCCCAACACCTCTCCGCAGACCGTCACTATTGACGAATGGCAAAAGAAGAACAGCCTTGCCGCCGAAAAATCTGTGATAAATTACTCCTTTTACCTCGGCGGCACCGACAGTAATATCGGCGAGCTGCTCAGCGCCGATTCCTCATGCGTCCCCGCGATCAAGCTCTTCATGGGAGCCTCAACCGGTAACATGCTCGTCAGCAGGGAGGAGGCGCTTGAGGCCATCTTCAGCCTGAAAAAGCTTCCCGTTGCCTGTCACTGCGAGGATGAGCAGATCATCAGAGCCAACATGGCAGCCTACCGTGAGAAATACGGTGAGCAGATCGATCCCTCCTTCCATCCTCTGATCAGGAGCAGGGAGGCATGTCTGGCATCATCATCATCAGCCGTCAGCCGTGCACGCAGGGCAGGCACCAGGCTTCACCTGCTGCATCTATCCACGGCGGAGGAGACGGAGCTGCTCACTCCCGGCCCCGACCCCACCGCAAAACAGATCATCGGTGAAGCATGCGTGCACCACCTGTGGTTTGACGACTCGGCATACAGAGACAAGGGTAACCTGGTAAAATGGAACCCCCCGATAAGAACGGCATCCGACAGGGAGGCCCTGCTAAGGGCAGTGAGGGAAGGACTGATTGACATCATTGCCACCGACCATGCGCCACATACCCTGGAAGAGAAGAGCGCTCCGTACTTCAGTGCGCCGTCAGGCGGTCCCACTATACAGCACTCGCTGGTGATGATGCTCGAACTATGCCACCGTGGAGAGCTCACCCCCGAGCTTGTGGTCAGGAAGATGTGCCATAACCCGGCTCTCATCTTCGGCATCGCGGAGCGTGGCTTCATCAGGGAAGGATACAGGGCAGACATGGTGCTCGTTGACCCCGACTCACCCTGGATGGTACACAGGGAGAACATACTTTACAAATGCGGATGGTCCCCCCTTGAGGGCACAACATTCCGGAGCAGGGTGACAACCACCATCGTCAACGGCATAACGGTAGTTGCAGAAGGCTGGCTGACAGGCCGCCGTGCACCGGAGATGCTTCATTTCAAACGGTAAATAAAGGCAGAATGAGAAAGATAGTATTGTTGATGATTCTGGCGGCGCTCACAGCCTCATGCAGGGAGCGCGGCAGCGACAAGAGCGGGACAGATCCGGCTACCGGCCACGAAAGTCCCCCCATCGTTCAGCTCCCTGCCGGAGCAGACCTCCCCGCCGGTGCGGTCCTCATTGCCAGCGACATAGTCACCGAGGTGATAATCAAGCCTGATCCTGACGGTGATCCCTGGGAGATAGAAAAGGTTGCAGGCTACAAGGGAGATGAACTGGTTGTCAACATCTTTGACCGCATTTATGACGGCACTCTCACTGTTTACGACTATCACAGCGGTGAGGCTCTGTCAGCCGACGACGTGAAGGAGATCGAGAGCGAATTCAGCGATGACCGCACACGGATCGGCAAGCTCTCCTTCACCGAAGACTGGTATTACAATCCTGCAGAGAACAGTTTGCATAAGAGAGCCAAATCAATTACCTTCGGGTATGAGCTTTACAATAATCTTGGTATAGTATACGCCTACAAGGCAGCCTTCAGGGCAGACCTGAACTGAAACAGTATAAACCAACACATCACCACCATGTCAAGCTACGATATCATCAGCCTGAACGACTTTATCATCAGGCAACAGAAGGATTTCCCATATGCCCGGGGCGAACTCTCCAGCCTGCTCCATCACATAGGCACGGCGGCCAAGATGGTCAATGCCAAGATCCGCAAGGCCGGCCTCGTCGAGATCCTGGGGAGGGCCGGTGCCGAGAATCCGCAGGGCGAAGACCAGCAGAAGCTTGACAGGTATGCCGATGATGTCTTCATCGATGCCCTGAAAGCCTCTGGTGAGTGCTGCGGAGTAGCCTCCGAGGAGAACCAGGACGAGGTTATCTTCACGGAGGCGTTTGCGAAAAGGGGGAAATATATCGTTTGCATTGACCCTCTTGACGGCTCGTCCAACATAGATTATAATGTATCGGTAGGGTCCATTTTCTCTATCTACCGCCGGGTGACAGAACGCGATGCAGATTCAAGCATAATTGATTTCCTGCAGGACGGCAGCAGCCAGGTGGCGGCAGGATATGTTATCTACGGCTCCTCAACAATGCTCGTCTACACCACTGGCAACGGAGTTAACGGATTCACCCTCGACCCCACCATCGGAGAGTTCTGCCTCTCCCACCCCAACATGAAGACCCCGTCAAAAGGAAGAATCTATTCCGTCAATGAGGGCAACTACATCAAATTTCCTGATGGAGTAAAGCGATACATAAAATACTGCCAGGAGAATGACCCTGCCACAGGCCGCCCTTACATTTCCAGGTACATAGGGTCACTGGTCTCGGACGTGCACCGTAATATCCTTACCGGAGGCATCTTCCTCTATCCCCCTTCAATAATCTATCCCGAGGGGAAGCTCAGGCTGGTATATGAATGCAACCCCGTATCATTTATTATTGAGCAGGCAGGAGGCGTAGCCACCGACGGCCAAAACAGGATCCTTACCCTCAGACCCGAAGCGCTGCACCAGAGATCACCCTTCTACTGCGGCTCCACGGAGATGATCAGCCAGCTGGTCGGGATGTGCTGTTAACGCAGGGTGCTTCATCACTGAAAGCGCCGTTTTGCTTGGCGTTCATCGCCAGCTTTGTTAATTTTGCATCCTCAAGCATTTCAGATGGCCAGCACCGTTTTCAGAGACCTTTACAGGAAGCATCCCTCGTTCACGAGGCTTGAGGCCTTGCTGGCAGGCGAGAGCAACGAGCCGGTGATGGTCCACGGCCTTACAGGATCATCCCGTACCGTGGTGATGGCCGGAGCCCTGTCACAACAGCCCACCACGCACGTAGTCATGCTTCCCGAGAAGGAGGATGCTGCCTACTTCTACAATGACCTTACCTCTCTGATGGGTGAAGTTAACATCTTCTTTTTCCCGGGAACCTATAAAAGGTCTGTCATGTATGACCAGACCGAACCCGCCAACATCATTCTCCGGGCCGAGGTGCTGAACTTCCTGACCTCCGGGCGGAGAAAATGCATCATTGTCACCTACCCTGAGTCGATCATGGAGAAGGTGGTCAGCAAGAGCAACCTGAAGAAGAACACCTTTGAAATTAAAAAGGGTGCAAAGCTCTCTATCGAATTCCTTGAGGAGGTCCTCCGCATGTACAACTTCCGAAGGACCGATTTTGTATATGAGCCAGGGCAGTACTCCGTCAGGGGAAGCATCACCGATCTCTTCTCATACTCGGCAGACAAGCCATACCGAATCGATTTCTTCGGCGAAGAGGTTGACTCAATCCGCTCATTCAATGCCGATGACCAGCTGTCGCTCCAGATCCATGACGAGATACAGGTCATCCCTGACATACAGGCGCTTGCCTTTCGTGAGAGTACTGACAGCCTCATCGATTTTATTCCCCCTTCTTCAATCATCTGGAGTGACAACTTCGACTACATCGTTGAGAAGACTGACAACATCTGGTCGCAGGCGCGCATACGCAGCTCGCGCGGTGAGATATCGGACCGCCGTGACATTATCATCACCGGAAGGCATCTTGAGGAGCTCTGTTCGCAGCACCGCCAGGTCTTCTTCGGCAGGGGGAGCCACAGTGAGAGAGCGGTGAACATCGAATTCCGGACTGAGCCGCAGCCCTCTTTCAACAAGAACTTCGACCTTCTTACATCGAAGCTTGTAGCCAATGCCAGGGAGGGATACAGTAATTTCATAATCTCAGAGAGCGAAGCCCAGGAGGAGCGCCTGAAGGAGATCTTTGCTGCCACTGACCCACAGGCCAGCTTCACGCCACTGCTGCTTAACCTCCATCAGGGATTCACCGACCACGACCTGAGAATAGCGGTATATACTGACCACCAGATCTTTGACAGGTACCACAAGTTCAGGATAAAAGGCTTCTTCACCCGTCGTGACAGCATGACGGTGAGGGAGCTGACCGATCTCAATCCGGGCGATTATATTGTTCATGTCGACCACGGCATTGGCCGTTTCGGAGGGCTTGAGAAGATTGAGGTCAACGGGCGCATGCAGGAGGCCATCAAGCTCGTTTTCAAGGACAACGACATACTCTTTGTTGGCATCCATGCCCTTCACCGCATCTCAAAATACAAGGGCAAGGATGGTACGCCTCCCCGCATCAACAAGCTGGGCACCGGGGCATGGCAGAAGGTAAAACAGACAACCAAGAAAAAGGTAAAGGATATTGCCCGCGATCTCATCAAGCTCTATGCGCAGCGAAAGGCGTCCGGGGGCTTTGCCTTCTCACCCGACTCGTACCTGCAACGGGAGCTCGAGGCCTCGTTCATATGGGAGGATACTCCTGACCAGCTTGCAAGCACCATAGCCGTCAAGGAGGATATGGAGGCGCCGGTGCCCATGGACCGCCTGGTATGCGGAGATGTCGGGTTCGGCAAGACCGAGGTGGCCATCAGGGCAGCCTTCAAGGCTGCAACTGACGGCAAACAGACCGCCATTCTTGTCCCCACAACCATCCTGGCACTTCAGCACTACAGGACAATCACCGCGCGCCTTGAGAACTTCCCATGCAAGGTCGATTATATCAGCAGGCACAGGAAGCCTGCCGATCAGAAGAAGATACTCAAGCAACTGGCAGACGGAGAGATAGATATTATTGTCGGGACTCATAAGATAACCGGCAAGGAGATTAAATTCAAGGATCTGGGCCTGCTTGTCATCGACGAGGAGCAGAAGTTTGGCGTGTCGGTGAAGGAGAAGCTGAAGCAGATCAAACTGAACGTCGATACCCTCACCCTCACCGCAACGCCCATTCCACGTACGCTGCAGTTCTCATTGATGGGGGCGCGCGACCTGTCGATCATCAATACCCCGCCACCCAACCGCCATCCCATCATCACTGAACTCCACGGTTTCAATGAAGACATTGTCCGCGAGGGCATTGTATACGAAGTGAGCCGCAACGGACAGGTCTTCTTCATCAATAACAGGATAGAGAACATCATGGAGGTTAAGGCCACCATATCACGCATCTGCCCCGAGGTCAGGATTGCCGTGGTACATGGTCGCATGGAGGGCGAGGAGATTGAGAACGTGATGTTCGACTTTATCAGGGGCGACTATGATGTTCTGCTTGCCACAACCATCATTGAGTCAGGCCTTGATATTCCTAACGCCAACACCATTTTCATAAATGATGCCCATTCCTTCGGGCTCTCCGAGCTGCATCAGCTCCGGGGCAGAGTCGGCCGTTCAAATAAGAAGGCCTTCTGTTACCTGCTTACCCCTCCGCTCTCGGTTCTCACAGGTGATGCCAGGAGAAGACTCAGGGCCATAGAGGAAAACTATGAACTGGGGAGCGGGTTTAACATCGCCCTGCAGGACCTTGATATCCGTGGAGCGGGAAACCTGCTTGGCGGCGAGCAGAGCGGCTTCATTACCGATGTGGGCTACGAAACTTACCAGAAGATACTCAATGAAGCTATTAAGGAGCTGAAGGAGGAGGAATTCTCAGATCTCTTCCCCGTCATGGTGAACAAGAATGCGACGGAAGAGGAAGAGAGGACGAAACAGTTCGTGCCTGACGTCACCGTTGAGACCGATCTTGAGATAATGTTCCCCGACGAGTATGTATCGAATATTCCCGAGCGCATCAGGCTCTACAAGGAACTGAACGATATCAGGGATGAGACAGGGCTGGCAGCCTATGAATCACATCTTGCTGACCGGTTCGGGCCCTTGCCGCCTCCCGCCCGCGCACTTCTTGATCTTGTAAAACTCAAATGGATTGCCTCACGGACGGGAATTGAAAAGGTAATACTGAAAAATAATACGTTGATTGCTAACTTTGTGACAGATCAGTCGTCGCAATTCTACCGCACTGCTCTTTTCGTTTCGGTAATGAATTTTGTGAACAGGAAACAGGGTAACATGACAATCAGGCAGAACAACAACAAGCTCAGCCTCACGGTCAGGGAGATGACGTCAGTCACCCAGGCCATTGCTCTCTTTGGCAGGATATTAACATATCACGAGTCAAACACCAGGCCGCAGGCAACTCAATGAACCTCATCACAGACATAGGCAACACCGCCACCAAGGTGGCTCTGGCAGAGGATGGCACGATCATCAGGAAGGAGCGTCTCACCTCTGCAGACCCGGCACTGATAGGCAGGTTTATCGGCACGCATTCCCTTAGCGGGGCTATTGTCTCAAGTGTCGGTTGTGACCCGTCTGAACTCCTGGATTTCCTCAAAAAAAAGTGTGACAGGGTTCATAACCTGACATGGCAGTCAGTGTATCCCTTCATCATTGATTACGGTACGCCCGAGACCCTCGGTGTAGACCGTCTGGCTGCTGCCGCCGGGGGCTTTGTACACCACCGCGGGGCAGATCTGCTTGTCATTGATGCAGGCAGTGCCCTTACCGTTGACCTTGTCACTGACGGGGCATACCGCGGCGGAAGCATCTCACCGGGGCTCTCAATGCGGTTCCGTGCACTGCATGAATATACGGGCAGGCTCCCCCTGGTAACCAGGCATGACAGCTTCTCCTTTCCCGGCAGAACAACGGAAGAGGCTATTGCAGCAGGAGTTGTCATGGGCATGGTGTATGAAATAAATGAGTATATTCGCACATTCGAAAAAAGGCATAAAAAACTCGTCACGGTCATCACGGGAGGCGACAGCGAATTAATATCTTCGCGCACTGACAAAAAATTAGTTGTTTACCCGGACCTTGTGACTGAGGGTTTGAATTTTTTACTTGACACTAATGTATAAGACCATAAGATTTAGTCTGATATGTCTGCTGACACTCCTGACTGCAGGAGGAGCTGCAGGCCAAAAGAATATTCAATCTCCGTATGCAAGGTACGGCATCGGCAACCTTGAGCTGCAGGGCACTTTCCGGACAAAGGCAATGGGGGGCATCAGCAGTGGGATCAGGAACAGTCTTACTCTGAATTTTGTCACTCCGGCATCATACAGCAGCATAGACACCTCATCATTCATCTTCGACTTTGGTCTTGACCATGGCCTCATCAGGCTCAGTGAAGGAGATCAGACCTACTGGTCACAGGATCTTAACTTCTCTCACCTCATGCTCGGGTTCCCGATTATGAAGAACTGGGGAGTGGTGGCCGGTGTAATGCCCTATTCAAATGGCGCCTACAGTATCGTTGAGAGTACTACCGACGACGGTGCAGCAGACGATTTCCTTGAGCGTCACATAGGTTCGGGAGGTTACCAGAAGGCTCTTATCGGAACCGGATTCAGCCCGGTGAAATACTTTTCTGCCGGAGTTAACATGTTTTTTATTTTCGGTGAGATCACCAGACTGAATGATTTTGTTTTTACGGAGGACATCAATTATTTCAATACCAGGAAATATGGAAGCTCATCGATGAATGGCATAGGGTGGGAAACATCCGTGCAGTTCATGGCCCCACTGCCCGACAAGAGGTTCTTCAATGCAGGCATCACCTATACCCCCGGCTTTAAACTCAGGACGACCAACCAGGACGTTATTTTCAGGTATTCCAGCATCCAGACCTCTACGCTGGCTTTTGACACCCTCTTTAATGCCACTGTGAACACCACCAGCCGGATGCCACAGACCATCAGGGGAGGCATCGCCTTCGGTCAGAACGATAAGTTTACGGCAGGGGCTGACATTATTTACACCACCTGGTCTAAGGCTTCACTGCCGGGCACCTACGGAACCTGGTCCGATGTGATATCTCTTCACGCCGGAGCAGAATACATACCTGACAAGTTCTCAAATTACAGTTTTTTTGATCGTGTTGAATACCGCGCAGGATGCCGTTACGGTGAGAGTTATGCCCTCTACGGAGGAGACAACATAAAAGAGTACGGCATAACTTTTGGAGCAGGGATACCAATGAGAAGATCGAGATCGAGAATCTCACTTGTGGTGGATCTGTCAAAAAGAGGTAATCCTGACGCAGGCTTCCCCGAAGAGACGAGGATATCGATCGGAGCCAGTCTCAATCTTTATGATTACTGGTTCCTCAAACGACAGTATGAATAAAATTTAAGAAAGAGATGAAAAGAACTTTAAGGACGATTTTGACCGGAACACTTCTGGCAGTACTCTCACTCAGCCTCCAGGCGCAGAAGGGCATTGAAACGGGCACACCGTTCGGACGGGGCGAAGACAGCATCAGGTGCCTTCGCAATACATCGCTCTATTCAACATATTACGAGAATAAAGACTACAACATGGCTCTTCAGTTCTGGAGACCGATATTCTATGAATGTCCGGGATCTTCAAAGAACACCTATATCAAGGGAGAGGCCATGTTCAAGGAATTCTTTCGCAAGTCTGGCAACAAGGCCTACATTGACACGGTGATGATGATACTTGATCAGCGCACCAGATACTTCAACGAAGAGCCTGCCAACTCCCTACGCAAAGCCTTTGCACTTTACGAGTTCGGAGGGAATGACCCTGACTATGCCAGGAAGTGTTATGACATCATAAAGGGGGTGATGGAGACCTCTCCACAGAGTTTTGATCAGACCTACTCAAGTCTCTATATGGCCATTTCTGCCAAATGCTACGCACTTAAGTTAATTGAAGCACCGGCAGTTATCACAGCCTATTCGGAGACGATGAAGGTGGTTGAAACACAGCTCTCACGAAAACCTGATGATGCTCGTTATCTTGAGGCTAAGAAGAATATTGACGCTGTATTCAGGTCGAGCGGTGCAGCATCATGCTCCAATCTGGAGGAGCTGTTCACTGCCGATGTCGACAAAAGCCCGAATGATACGATCATGCTCAGGAAGGTCATCAACCTTCTGACGGAGACGGGCTGCCGCGATTCCGAGCTCTATTTTAAGACAGCAACCTATCTGTACCAGACTGAACCAAATGCATCATCGGCAGCCCAGCTGGCTGAGATGAACATGGCCCGCAAGCAATACAACGAGGCTGAAAAATACTATACTGAAGCCATTGACCTTGAGACAGACAGGACGATCAAATCAGGCCTGCTGACCAAACTGGCTACCCTGGAGCTGGCTTCCGACAGCAAGCAGGCTGCACGCGACTTTGCCAAGGCAGCATACTCCCTTGATCCGACCAACGGCACTGCCCTGTATATCATTGCAGAATCCTACGCCGGCGCCAGAGTAGGGGAAGCCTTTGAAAATCAGACCGTTTACTGGGTGGTTGTTGACTACCTTGTCAGGGCGAGGAATATTGATCCCACGCTTAAAGACCAGATAGATGAGAGAATAGCAATCTATTCGAGGATGTTCCCCACAAAGGAAGAGGCCTTTTTCAGGAGCCTGGTCGATGAGGGAGCAGCCTACCAGGTAGGTGGATGGGTCAATGAATCAACCACCGTGAGATTCAAAAAAGAGTAACAGGAGTGACATCCGGCATAAAATATAATTTATTTAAAGCAGTCCTGGTTGCCGGGACTGTTTTGCTTTCATCATGTGAGAAGAGGGATCTGGTGGTGAAGGATCTCCAGATCAAGGATATGCCATCGCTGTCGGCACGCGATCTGCAAACCATGTATACAGACTCCGGAAAGGTCACCCTGATAGTGCGTACCCCGCTGATCCAGCAATTTAAATCCAGGGAGGATCCGTACACCCTGTTCCCTGAGGGCCTTACCGTTCTCTTCTATGAGATGCAGAGCGAGCCTCAGGCGAGCATCACCTCACGTTATGCGCGCTACACTGAGAAGGATGACGTGTGGGAACTCCGTGACAGTGTGGTGGCGGTCAACTCCGAGGGCGATATCCTTGAGACTGAACTGCTGTACTGGAGTGAGCCCAGGGAGAGAATCTGGTCAGACAGATTTGTCAGATTTACTCATAATGATCAGATAATCATGGGCACCGGTTTTGAATCGGATACCCGCTTTACAAACTGGTCAATCAGAAACGTTACCGGAACCATATACATTGAAGATGAACAAAAAGTCGCTCCTCCTGATTGAAATAATCTGGGTCATCCTGGGCATTATATGCCTGGGCATTGCCATACGTGAAATCTCCGCAAACGGTTTTAAAAGCGGCCTGCTCTATCTTGTCATGGCGATTGGGGCATTCGTTCTGGCCTGGGTACGTGATTCACAGCGGAAAAAACTGTAATTTTGGGTTATGAACCCTTTCGTGCTCATCCCTTTGGCCATTCTTCTTGCCGCATTCTTTTCGGCGATGGAGCTCTCATTCATCGCCTCCAACAAGCTACGCATAGAGCTTGACCGCAAGCAGGGGCATTTCGGATCAGGGATCATATCGGTCTATACCGGAAACCCCGGCCTTTATATCTCCACAATGCTCATCGGGGTTAACGTCGCCACGGTGATCTTCAGTATGCTGACAGCTGACCTCATAGAGAGATGGCTTACAATGCACATCCCTTCGGAGATCATCATTTTCATCATCCAGACTGTCATCACAACATTGATCATCCTGGTCTTTGCCGACTTCCTGCCAAAGTCTGTTGTCAGGATCAGTCCGAACTTTTTCCTCAGGATATTCGCCATTCCTGTTGCCTTTTTCTACTATCTCTTTTACCCTGTCAGCAAATTCACCCTGTGGCTGGCCAATGCCTTAATGCGGCTCTTCTTCGGCATAAGGATGGAACGCAGTGAGCAGGAGAACAAGATCTTCACTCGCATAGACCTTGATCATTTCGTCAATGACATGGTGGAGACCCAGGAGGAGAAGGAGGAGGAGACCGGCAACCTGAAGATCTTCCTGAATGCCCTCGATTTCTCTTCGGTGAAAGCCCGTGAATGCATGGTGCCCAGGACAGAGTTAGTCGCACTTCCGATAGAGTCGTCGCCGGATGAACTGAGACATCAGTTCATCGAGTCAGGCCATTCAAAGATCCTGCTCTACAGGGACAATATTGATAATATGGCCGGCTACTATGAGCTGAAGGATATACTGCACGGACCTTCTGACATTGTCACCGGCATGAGAAAACTGCCGGTGGTTCCGGAGACAATGACAGCAAACAAGGTTCTCAGGCTGCTCTCCGATGTTAAAAAGAGCATAGCCCTTGTTGTTGACGAGTTTGGAGGTACGGCAGGGGTGATAACCATTGAGGATGTCCTCGAGGAGATCGTTGGCGACATAGAGGACGAACATGACATAAGTGACCTGGTTGAAAAGAAAGTAAGCGATAAGGAATATATCCTCTCTGGAAGGCTCGACATTGACTATCTGAATGAGGAGTATGATCTCGGCCTGCCTGAAAGCGATGAATACACCACCCTTGCAGGACTCATCCTCTATGCACACGGTAACATCCCACGCCAGCAGGAGACGGTCCGCGTGGGCAGCAACCACTTCACGGTGCTGAGAAGCTCAGCAACCAAGGTTGAGCTTCTGAAGCTTAAAATTGATTAAACAACGTTCCGGTAAAACAGTCTGCCGCCATTCCGCAGATTAACGGCTGACAGGGGCGGGAGGACTTCCGGTCTATTTGCTGTCTCCCTTCATCTCAGCATAGTACTTATAATACAAGGGTATTGCAGTCATGCCGGCGAAGAGATTCTCAAGAGGAAAGTTTTCATTGGGTGAGTGAATGGCGTCAGACTCAAGTCCGAAGCCCATCAGTATTGACTTCACCCCCAGGATCTTCTCAAATGTAGAGATAATTGGTATGCTGCCACCGCTGCGGACAGGTATCGGCTTCTTCCCAAAGACCTCTTCATAGGCTCTCTCAGCCGCCAGGTACTCAGGTGTATTAAGGGGGCTGACATAAGCTTCGCCTCCGTGAAGATATTCAGCTTTTATTTTCACTCCTGCCGGAGCAACTGATCTGATGTGGCTGATAGCAAGCCCGGCAATCTTCTCTGCGCTCTGGAAGGGAACCAGTCTCATCGAGATCTTTGCAAATGCTTTCGAGGGCAGTACGGTCTTGGCTCCTTCGCCGATATACCCGCCCCAGATGCCGTTCACGTCAAGGGTCGGCCGGATGCCAACACTCTCAAGGGTCGAGAAGCCCTTCTCTTCTGCCAGGGCTTCAACGCCAATGGATTTCTTATAATTATCCTTATCGAAAGGCCGTTCTGCCATCTTGGCCCTTTCCGTATCCGAGGGTACGGAAACCTCATCGTAAAAGCCCGGTATGGTTATGCGTCCGTCACTGTCCTTCAAGCCCGAGATGATGTCACACAAGACATTGCACGGGTTGACCACTGCTCCGCCATAGAGCCCTGAATGCAAATCATGGTCGGGACCCTCAACCTCTATCTGGATATATGACAGCCCCCGGAGTCCTGAAGTGACCGAAGGAATTTCAGATGAGATCATTGTTGTGTCTGAGACAAGTATCACGTCTGACCTGAGCATATCTCTGTACTCTGAGCAGAACCCAGCGATACTGGTCGAGCCGGCTTCCTCCTCACCCTCGATCATGAACTTGACGTTGCATGGCAGGGTGCCGGTGGCAACCATCATCTCAAAGGCCTTGAGATGCATGAATAGCTGTCCCTTGTCGTCATCGGCTCCGCGGGCATAGATCTTCCCGTCACGTATCTCCGGCTCAAACGGTTGTGACACCCATTTGTCAAGAGGCTCGGCAGGCATCACATCATAATGGCCATAGACGAGCACCGTCGGAAGAGACGGGTCAATGGTCTTCTCTCCGTAGACTATGGGGTTACCCACGGTGGGATAGACCTCTGCGCGGTCTGCCCCGTTTTTCGCCAGCAGGTCACGTATGTATGTCGCGGCCCTGACCATATCCGGCTTACTGGCTTCTGAGGCACTGACGGAGGGTATTCTTATGAGACCAAAAAGCTCCTCAAGAAATCTCTCCCTGTTTGTTTCGATGTAATTTTTAATTATTTCCATGATTATTTGTAATTAACATATTCACCTGCTGCCCACAGCAGCTTTTCATACCACTCCTTCCCGAAAGCCCTTACCAGGGGTTCTCCAAGAAAAACGCAAAGTTCAATATCCTTTTTTGTGCCGTCGGCCACTCCCGGTTTGCAGATAGGCCACTCCTCGTAATTGACCGCTCTGAAATCACGGTACTGCTTGACCCTTACAGGGAAGAGATGGCACGAAAGAGGCTTTCTGAAGTCAACTGCTCCTGCAAGCCAGGCAGTCTCAATGCCGCACTTGTAGAC
>JBHEOU010000260.1:0-374 GCA_046260645.1 Bacteroidales bacterium
TGAAAATATTGATTCTTTGCACGGGTAACAGTTGCCGCAGCCAGATGGCTCACGGCTTTCTGCAGTCATTTGACGAAAAGCTATAGGTCAGGTCGGGAGGTACCGAACCGGCTGCACAGATCAACCCAAAAGCCGTTGAAGTCATGGCTGACCTCGGGATTGACATCAGCCATCATACTCCTCACCTGGTTGATGAATACCTGGAAGAGGAGTGGGATTATGTGATCACAGTGTGCGATCACGCAAACGAAACATGTCCTGCATTCTTCGGCAAGGTGAAGCACCGCCTTCACCTCGGATTTGAAGACCCTTCGCATGCCACAGGAACGCCCGAATTTATTCACAGCGAGTATATCAGGGTACGCGATGAGATC
>JBHEOU010000260.1:384-2210 GCA_046260645.1 Bacteroidales bacterium
TCATAAAGTCCTAACGGGTTTCAACATTTTGACGGACAACCTTATGAACCCGGAGGCAAGCCTGGTATAGGGCGTGGGTCACAGTATCAGGACAGTATTGATTATTTCCTTCTGAACAAACGGGGAATGAATTTTGGGACCTCCTTTTGATAGGTTGCGTACTCAGGATATTTACCGCTGCTGATCTTCTCTGTCATCACCGAGCTGCCGATGAACAGGATCACCAGGAGAACCGGCCCTGACAATGTGAAGTTGATCCAATGACCGGAAGCAGCCACACTGAAGAGATAGAAACTGATCCATATAGCCTGTTCGTAGGCAAAGTTGGGATGACGCACATATTTCCAAAGACCTTCCGTCAGGAATCCCTTCCGTAGTGATTCGCCAAGCGCCGGGTCATTTTCGGTTAAACTTCGCTTTGCATTCTGGAACCTGAACTGCTGGTTGTCTGCTATGGTTTCGGTTACTATGAACAGGAGCATCAGTGATGCAGCAATGATGTCAGTCACACCCAGAGGGGCATCATTATACATTGCCGCCATCAGAAGGGGTGTGGAGAAGAGCAGGATAAGCAGGTTCTGATAAAATGAGATGAAGAACAGGTTGAAGAGTCCGAACCTTATCCTGCCCTTCAGTGCGGGGTTATCCCTTAGAACCTTCCACCTGTAATCTTCCTCTCCCTGCCAGGGGATAATACTGTAACCACCCTTGCGATAGAAGTTAAAACTCAGCCTTAAACCCCATATTGTCACCAGGACTGCCATGAGAAATATTCTGGCGGATGGATAGGCTGCAACGGTAAGCCATCCGTAGGCCAGCGGCACCAGGCTCCAGAGCTTGTCAACCTGGCTGTAGTTTCGGGTTATCTCACTCACAATGAAACAAACCAGCACAACAACAATCATCAGACTGACCCATGCAGAAACCAGGCTTTGAAACTGAGGATCAAATCCTGCCAGGAAACTATAGGATATCGAAGAGAGTGACAGAAGGCTCATCATAATTACTTAATTTAGTCCCAAAGATTGAAAAAAAACATTTAATCAAAGGGCTTGAAGTAAAATGAAAGGAATTTTCAAAGTGTCTGATGCAGCAAGGTGGCTGATTATCATTATACTGGCTGCAGGTGTATTATCCGGATGCAAAGACCGGTCCGCGGTTGTGGCAGAAACCATTGATGGTCCGGACATCAGTGATCTCGCAATGTCGAATGATCTGAGAAGAGTGTTTTCAGAAAGACGAAGCAGGATGATGGACCAGGTTGAAGAGGGAATTGTCCTGATCAGTTCGGGGAGTTATCCCTCAGGCACTCCGGTGAATTATGCTCAGTCTTCAGTCTTCAGTCCGCAGTCCTCAATTAATCAATGACTTACGATCGCCGACTACACTATCCTCCCCCGCAAGCTGGCTGCTTCTCCGCCAGCTGGCGGATCGCCCCTCTACTGCCTATTGCCTATTGCCTTTAGACTTATCACTTTCGACTTCAGGTACCTTGCAGTATACGATGCCTCGCACTTAACCAGCTGTTCCGGCGTGCCTTCAAAGACAACCTGTCCGCCTTTTTCACCACCCTCGGGACCCAGGTCAATGACCCAGTCGGCACACTTGATAACCTCCACGTTGTGCTCGATGAGTATCACCGAATGCCCGTGATCGACGAGGGCATTGAGTGATTTCATCAGCTTGTTGATATCGTGAAAATGGAGCCCGGTGGTTGGTTCGTCGAAGACGAACAGCATTTTTTCATTGCTCTTCTCCTGGGCCAGGTAAAATGCCAGCTTGACTCGCTGGCTCTCTCCTCCGGAGAGGGTTGATGACGACTGTCC
>JBHEOU010000261.1:0-442 GCA_046260645.1 Bacteroidales bacterium
GGGGACTACAGTGGCCGTCAGGAAACCGCCTGTCACTTACACCTGGCTGATCACTGAACTGCCCAACAACAGGGTAGGCGCCAAACTGGTGCCCGGTTACATCAGTGACCTGACACCTGAAGAGGAGAAAAACAAGCTGGAAGCAAGTAAAACGGCATTCGGTTACAGGCCGCGGGGAAGCGGCCGCCCTACGAAGAGGGAAAGAAGAGACCTTGAAGATTTTACCGGGTAACCGTCCGGCCAGAGACCTCGAAGATTTTACCGGGTAACCGTCCGGCCATGCCATATCGCATGGTGGTATAAATACCTAAAAAGCGGACTTTCACAGTTAAGATTCAATAAATCTGAGTCTCAGGGGGGAACTTTTTCTAACTTAGTCATCGGGTGAAAGCCTGTGGCTTTCATTTTTGGGAATATTAGCTAAACCTGGTTGCGGAATGGG
>JBHEOU010000261.1:452-2179 GCA_046260645.1 Bacteroidales bacterium
GAACAATATTGAGAAGTATGATATTATCTATCAGCTTCTGAAAAAATATGTTGACTTCTGGCATAACTATATTTTTTACCGTAAGGTGCTGGCCTACGGAAAGGATAACATTGATTTCTCGGTACCGACAATCTTTGCGCCCAATCACCAGAATGCCCTCATGGATGCCCTGGCGGTCATCGGGACGCTTGACAGGCAGCTGATATTTCTGGCCAGGGCAGATATTTTCAAAAACAAATTCGTTGCCCGGATACTTTACACTTTTAAGATGCTGCCGGTGTACAGGATCAGGGACGGTTTTGAGAATCTCAAACAGAATGACGACACCTTCCGTGACACGCTCAGGGTTATGGAGCACCGCAACGGCATGGTGATCCTGCCCGAGGGCAATCACTCCCCCTACCGTAAACTGAGACAGCTGAAAAAGGGCATTTGCCGGATTGCATTCCAGACAGCTGAGGCTAAAGGATTCACCAATGAGATAAATATTGTTCCCGTCGGACTTGAATACTCTCACTATTGGCGTTTCAGGCAGGTTCTCACCGTGGTCTACGGTCATCCCATAAAGGTCTCTGAGTACTATGCCAGATATCAGGAGAATCCCAACAGGGCTATAGGGGAACTGCGTGACAGGCTATCGGCAGACATGAAGAAAGTGATGGTTCATATCGAAGAAGAGCAGGACTATGAAGCCATCAATGAGCTGCGGAACATCATCAATGAGAAGTACAGTGACAGTATAAGATATCCCAAGCTCTTTCGTGACAAGAGGCTTGTCAGCAAGATGAATGAGCTGCATGCTTCTGACCCGGAGAGTTACGCTGAAATCTGCAGTGACAGCCTTACTATCAGGGATCTGGCCTCAAAACTTCAACTCACCTACCGGCATCTGAGGAAAAAGAAACATCCCATAGGATGGCTGTTGCTCTCATCACTCTTCCTGCTCCTCACCCTGCCGGTATTCATTCTGGGTGCTATCCTGAACATATTCACCTTCCAGGTCTCCTACCTCAGGTCAATCAAATCAAAAGACCCGGCCTTCATCAGCACAGCCAGGTATGGCTTCTTCCTTGGCCTGAGCTTTATCTTCGGCCCCCTCTACCTGGCACTTGCCCTCATTTTCATAAAGCCCTGGTGGATTGCCATATTCGTCTTCCTGATGATACCGGTGGCAGGAATCATTGCCTGGAACTGGTTGCTGCTCCTGCGTAGGACTGTCGGAGGTTTCAGGATATGGAACCTGAACCATGTCAAAAACCCTGACTTCATAACCCTGCGTGACAAATACAACCGGCTCATCAATCATATAACGGCACTCTGAACATGAAGGACCTGTTCACCGGGAAGATAGTCTGGATCACCGGGGCCTCATCGGGCATTGGTGAAGCACTTGTGAGGGCTTTCGCCCAGGGAGGGAGCAGGGTGATAGCATCGTCAAATGACGTTGCCAGGCTGGAACAGGTAGCTGAATCATGCTCTGCGATGAAAGGCAGTGTCACCACTGTGGCCTTTGACCTGGGCGAGACGGCAGGCATAGAGGAGCTTGTCGCCGGTGTGATTGAAAGAGAAGGAAGAGTAGACATGCTGCTTAACATAGGCGGCATCAGCCAGAGGGCTCTTATACGGGAGACACCCCTGTGGCTTGACCGCAGGATCATGGAGATCAACTACTTTGGCACGATAGCTCTCACCAAGGCTCTCCTGCCGTATATGATACTCAACGGTGG
>JBHEOU010000262.1:0-2159 GCA_046260645.1 Bacteroidales bacterium
TTTTGTTATGCAGGCCATGGTTTATCTCCAGTTCAGGGTCTCGATAAGGTGAATGATGTCCTCCCTGAGGAAACTGATAACCGGCATCAGGGAGTCTTCATTGGGCTGTGCCATGAAATAGAGCGAGCCACGGAGGTAATGGCTGGTGCTGTCAGTCACGAAGAACTGCACGGATGAAGCGGTATTGCCCTTCAGGTCGTACATGATGCCGTAGACGCGGGCTGAGTCGTCAGCCCATAACTTTTCGTCTATTGCATCAGCCCTGATCGTATGCTTGTAGGCGAGCTCGCGTGACATCTCGGTGAGCGATGCCAGGTTACCGTCGAGATTAAAGTAGGTGAGATGTACCTTGGCTTTGAAGGCTGGAAATTCAATGTCCATCCAGCATGTGTCGGTGGCTACGGCAGGTCTGAGGTTAATCAAGCCATATGCCGGGTATTCAATCGAGTAGGCGCAGGGAGTCTCATATTGGACATAACTCTTCTCAGGCAGCTCTATCCTGAAATAGCCTGCAGGCCTTGGTACGGCAGGCTGTCTGCAGCCTGCAGGTAGAAGAACTGCCGACAGCAGCAGGAGGGCAATCAGATGTCTCATAGACCTCCCCCTTTCTTTTCAACGGTTATCTCCCTTATCCGCCTGTTCTCAACACTATCAATGGTGAACTTAAATCCACCCGTTGAGACCACCCTTCCCTTTAACGGAATCTCCTCAAGGAGCTCCAGCAACAGTCCTGCCAGGGTCTCAGAGTCACCCCTGATATCTTCAAAGGGATCGTTGTCAGTACCGGTAATACGGTAGAAGTCTTTGAGAAGGATTTTTCCGTCAAAGACCCAGCTTCCCGCTCCGGTCTTCCTGAAAAGAGGAACATCCTCATCAGTCTCATCGGTGATCTCTCCCACTATCTCCTCCAGCACATCCTCGAGCGTAACCAGACCACTGGTGCCCCCGTACTCGTCGACGACAATGGCCATGTGTATCTTTTTTGCCTGGAAATCCTTCAGCAGCTCACTTATCTTCTTTGTCTCAGGAACTACGTACGGAGGCCTTATCAGCGACTGCCACCGGAAAGTGTCCGGTTTGCCGAGGTGGGGGAGAAGGTCTTTGACGAAAAGTATGCCCCTTACATCATCAAATGATCTGGCATATACCGGTATCCTTGAAAATCCTGATTCCACCACTTCGGGCATGATTGAATGGAAACCCCTTTTGATATCCAGTGCTGACACATCCATCCTGGGGCACATGATGGCGCTGACATTGATGTTCCCGAACCTCACCACGCCCTTCAGCAGGTCCTTGTCATCCCTGATCTCTGACGAGGTAAGGTCGATGGCGACAGAGAGATCGTCAATGCTTATGCCGCCGTCCCTGGACCCTGATCTCTTTTTGACGAAGAAAGATGAGTATGAGAGCAGCCGCGCAAGCGGCTTGAATATGCTTGTTGTGAGGGTCAGTGCAGGAGCCATCCTGAGTGCAAACTTCAACGGGTAGCGCGATGCCAGCACCTTGGGCATTACTTCGCAGAAGAGAAGGAGGATAAAGGTGATGACCACCACCTCCAGAATAAATGAAAAGAGTGGATTATTGGTCAGGTCAAACAGCCTCGAGCTGATGAAGGCCGCAAGGATGATGATGGCAATGTTAATAGTGTTATTGGCGACAATTATCGTGCTCAGCAGCCGGTCAGCCTTTGACAGCAGTTTGAGCACCGCCACGGAATTTCTTGCCCTGCCTTTCTGCAGCTTTTCCATGTCATTGGGGGTGAGCGAGAAATATGCCACCTCCGACCCCGAGATGGATGCCGAAGCCACTATCAGGAAGAAAAGGATGATAAATTCCGCGACCAGGGCAACCGGAGTACCTGCCATAGCCGCAAGTGTGAAAAACCCTGAAAGGGAACCTGACATCAGTGTCTCCAAAATCCGAAGGTTTGGTTAGCTAGAAAGGCAGATCATCCGCAGTGTCACGCGTGGTGAGGTCTTCGCTTACGCTTCCGCCCTGATCTGATGATGGTTGTGAGGGAGGAGCATAGCTCCCGTTGTTGGTCTGCGCAGCCTGGCCCTGCTGACTCTGGCTGTCGGGCCTGCGTCCAAGAAGCTGTATCACGTCAGCCTCAACCTCAACGATATATCTCTTATTACCATCACGGTCGTCATAGG
>JBHEOU010000263.1:0-2152 GCA_046260645.1 Bacteroidales bacterium
AATGCTGCTTCCCTATAACGGGATGACTGTCATTGAACAGGTGATTGAGAATGTGCTCTCAGCCGGAATCAGCAATCCGTTGATTGTTCTCGGATCGGATCATGAAGCAATCCTGAAGATAATCAAAGGTCACCCGGTCTCGCATTGTTACAATGAAAACTACAGGAACGGCATGCTTTCGTCAGTGCAGTGCGGATTAGCCTCTCTGGATGAACAGATCAGTGCGGCGCTCATCATTCCGGGTGACCAGCCGATGATAGATGCTGCTCAGATTAAAAGGGTAATGAAGACATGGCATGATTCCGGTAAGGGAATAGTGATGCCGGTACACAATGGAAAAAGAGGGCATCCTCTGATAGTTGACATGAAATACAAGCGAGAGATTATGTCGCTGCCTGAGAGCAAGGGACTGCGTACGCTGGCGGAGCGACATAATGATGACGTCATGGAGGCAGAGACGGATGATCCGTCAGTACTGAGAGACATTGACACGCAGCAAGATTACATGAATGAACTTAATTTAACCAGGAGATATGGAAGAGACAATCCGGTTTAAACTGAACAACAAGGAGACGGAGCTGGTAACTGACCCGAACCAGATACTACTCTGGGTTCTCAGGAATCATTTCGGTCTTACGGGAACAAAGTATGGTTGCGGCATAGGGTTCTGCGGAGCCTGTACTGTACTGATTGACAATGAGCCTGTGAGGTCGTGCATGACACCTGTCAGCGACGTGGCGGGTAAAAGTGTGGTCACAATCGAGGGCCTTGCAACAGACGAAAAGCTTCATCCCGTGCAACAGGCTTTCATTGACCATGACGCACTTCAGTGCGGCTTCTGCACCCCGGGTATGATACTTACGGCCGTGGGTATGCTGGATAAAAATCCCTCACCCACACGTGATGACATAGTCGGCGGTTTGGAAGACAACCTGTGCAGGTGTGGAGCCCATACACGGATTATAGAAGCTGTTGCCGATGCAGCAAAAGCAATGAAAGGAGGGAACGGAAAATGAAAAAGGAAAATGTAAAAGTGACAGCAGCCACTGGTTCAACAGGAATGAAGAGAAGGAGTTTTTTCAAAATCCTTGGAGGCGGTATAATAATTTTCTTTAACCCCTGGGGTGCAATTGACCTGTTCTCTTCACCTCTTCCCCAGCCCAGAACACTTACCAAAGACTATAACGCTTTTCTTCATATAGCGGAAGATGGAACCGTTACCTGTTTCACCGGTAAGATCGAGATGGGCCAGGGAATTATTACATCACTGCCGCAGATGATGGCAGACGAGCTCAACGTCCCTCTGGAAAGTATTAAGATGATCATGGGTGATACTGATCTTTGTCCGTATGACCAGGGTACATGGGGCTCCCTCACCACCCGTGTTTTCGGTCCGGCAATGAGGGCCGCCGCTGCAGAAGCCAGGGGCGTACTCGTTGAAATGGCTTCTGAAAAACTGGGAGTACCGGCCGGACAACTCGAGGTGAAGGATGGCGTGGTTATGGATATGAGTGATCACGGCAAGAGCGTGACCTATGCAGAGCTGGCAAAGGGTAAAAAGCTTGAGAAATACCTTGATGTCAAACCCCCGGTTGAGGATCCTGCAATGTTTACTTACGTTGGTACACCATTTATGCACAGTGATGCCCGGGACAAGGTTACCGGCAGGGCGATATTCACCGGAGACCTGAAGCTGCCCGGGATGGTTCATGCACGGATACTGAGGCCGCCGTCACACGGAGCAAGCCTGGTCTCGGCCGACACCTCATATGCTGAAAAGATGGAAGGGGTGAAGGTCATTCGCGATGAGGATTTCATTGCGGTGGTCAGCGAGAACCGCGACCTGGCCGACCTGGCGGTTGTGCGGATAAACGCTGAATATTCATATGATGAGATGAATGTCAGCAATGAAACGATATTTGACTATATAAATAAGGGTGAATACCGGGTTAACGTCGTGAGAACGGCAGGAGACCCGGATGCTGCTCCGGAGCAGTTTGACAAGGTCTTTGAGAATGAGTACCATGATCCCTACCTTGCCCATGCGCCTATTGAGCCTCATACTGCACTGGCCCGTTTTGAAGGGGAGAAGCTGACAGTATGGGCCTCCACACAGTCGCCTTTCGGACTACAGGATAACCTTGTGAGGGAT
>JBHEOU010000264.1:0-2147 GCA_046260645.1 Bacteroidales bacterium
GGACAAATTCCATCACACCTGCCATATATGTGCGCTGGCCTTTTGAAAGATCGGCGCTGAAACCTTCCAGATCCTTCTGAAGGGAGGAGCGGACCGCATCGATTGATTTTGCAGCGATGAAGGCCGGATCCTTTACCAGTACCTTAAGACTGGGCGAAGCAAGAAACGCATTGAGCTTCTCAGGTGAGGTGAATATTGACCTGGCATACATATCATCAACGAATGCATCGACATTACCTTTGAATTTCTTATCAATGAGAGCATAGAAATCGGGATGGTATTTCGGGTCGATATCCTCACGGTACAGTTTAATCATCGCTTTTGTGGTTTTGACATCGGTCGGCAGGTTGTAGTTGCCGTAGAAACTATCGAGGTTCCTCTTGAGCCTATCGATCATCCCGTTTATTTTTTCCGCATCCTTGCCTGCAAGAGTCTCTTCAAGCACTGTCATCTGGCCGGCAAAACCTATCAGTTCAGTCGAACCGCGGAAAACCTCGCTGAGGTACTGCTGGGCATTGAATTTCTCCGCTCTGCTTCTGACTGCATTTTCAATAAGGGTAAGGGCGTTGCCGTATTTTGCGGTGCGTTCGGGATCAGCCTTAACCCACTTCATGAATTCGGACTCAAAGGCGGCTTTCTTATCCTCGGTACGCAGGCGGACGAGGCCTTGGTTCTGGCCGATAGAGAATTTCCAGCCGTTTGATGAGCCTGAATATTTTGAGGCATACTGGATATTAACCTTCGGGTCAGCCATCATATCCTTCATCCATATCTCCTGGCGAATGCCACGTATCTTGATTCTGTTGGCGTTGGTGATCTTCATTGCCTCATCCACCTCGAAGGATGTCATATAGCGTGTTGTGCCGCCGGGATATCCCATGACCATGGTGAAATCATCCTTCTGCAGGTTCTTTATGGATACCGGGAGGTAATGCTTCGGCTTGAGGGGAACATTATCCTTTGAGTACTGTGCAGGTTTACCGTCGGGGCTCATGTATACCCTGAAGACGCTGAAGTCGCTGGTGTGGCGCGGCCACATCCAGTTGTCGGTGTCATGGCCGTACTTGCCGATTGAGTTGGGAGGTGTTCCTACGAGCCTGACGTCTGAATAGGTCTCATAAACGAGGAGGAAGTACTGGTTGCCGCTGTAGAAAGGCTGCACGCGGGCGTTGAAGTGATTGCCCTTTGTTGCCTCTGCAGTTATGGCAGATCCTTCTGCCATGACCGCCTCGCGGCGGGCGGCTTCGGTCATATCGGTGCTGGTTTTTGCCAGGACCCTTTCCGTTACGTCTTCAATACTTATGAG
The DNA here is from genome assembly GCA_046260645.1 of Bacteroidales bacterium. Taxonomy (GTDB): domain Bacteria; phylum Bacteroidota; class Bacteroidia; order Bacteroidales; family VadinHA17; genus SR-FBR-E99. Next base: position 1,307 of record JBHEOU010000264.1, read on the forward strand.
GAAAGTGACGCTGAGGCCGGGGTTTGGCAGCTCCTCTTCGTTTGACATTGCCCAGAAGCCGTTATTCAGGTAATCGTTCTCAACGGTGCTGAGTCTCTGTATCGCTCCGTAACCGCAGTGATGGTTGGTGAGCAGGAGCCCCTTGGGTGATACAATCTCAGCGGTGCAGCCGCCTCCGAAGATGACGATGGCATCTTTCAGGCTTGTCTGGTTAACGCTGTAGATATCTTCCGCCGTGAGCTTCAGCCCCATCTCAGTCATGGTGCCGATGTTCAGCTTATCAATCAGTGGCAGCAGCCACATTCCTTCGTCAGCCTTAGCCCGGGGGGCTGTAATAGTCACAAGGATAACGATGATGAATAGAAATTTTCTCATGGGATATTCTGGTTTAGATTTTTTCGAAGAACCAAAGATATCAAAATCCAATTCCGCGAAACCTGATTAATCTTGATTTTAACATTTTATAAGAAAGGAAGTTCCTGCTGCATATCGAGGAGGCTGAAAGAGAGCCGGTGCCATGGGGTGATGCCGTATTCGGCGATGGCTCTCCGGTGTTCGCGGGTGGGATAACCCATGTTATGTCGCCATCCGTACCCGGGGAAGAGGGCATCGAGCTCCTCCATGAAGCGGTCCCGTTCGGTCTTGGCGAGCACCGATGCCGCAGCGATTGAGAGGTAGGTGGCGTCACCGCGTACTATTGTCTGATGTGGGATGTCTCCGTAAGTATAGAACCTGTTGCCGTCTATCAGCAGCAGGAGAGGTGTCATTTTCAGTCCGGCGATAGCCCTGTGCATGGCTGTTATTGAAGCGCGGAGGATGTTCATCGAATCTATCTCCGTGT
>JBHEOU010000265.1:0-2136 GCA_046260645.1 Bacteroidales bacterium
CACTATTCGAGGGTCAGGATAAAATCACACTTGTTTTAGACGGTACCCAGGCGATAAAGGATTTCGTACCGAGGTGGTCGGAAGGGGACATGGAAATTGATATCGGCTACGGTACACAGAAGAAGAAAAATCTCACTTCAGATGTCGGATACATTGACGCCCAGAATGAAGCCTACGGATCATACACAAACATCTATGAGTTGATTCAGGGCAAGGTGCCAGGGGTACAGGTAACCGGCAACAAGATAACCATCAGGGGAATAGGCTCTATGAATCTTAGTACTGACCCGCTATTTGTCGTCGACGGCGTTGTGGTATACTCCATTGATAACATCAGTCCCAGTCAGGTCAAATCAATCTCAGTTCTCAAGGGATCCAACGCTGCAATCTACGGAACGAGGGGCGCCAATGGTGTCATCCTTATCACAATGAAGGGATCGGGCAGGTAAGGGCATGTACCACCAGGATAGCGCAGTTATCCAGTCCTGCAGCGCGGGCGAGCACATTTCAGTATTATTTTATGCTTGTGCGCAATAGTTTAAGGTTTGTCTCCAGTCCGTCAAGATAGATAAGTGGCCAGGTCCTCGGGCTGATCCCGAACATTTGCAGCGTCCATTCACCGGGCCTCGCATCAGGGCGAACCTCATAGTCAAATATCACCGGGGCAGCCTTTGCGAGTTGCTCGTATCCGGCCGTCGTCTCAAACTCGCTGATAAGGTTTTTCAACCCCGACTCAAGAGTGAGGTCAAGAGCGCCTTCTTCGCTTACCGTTACCAGGGCACCGGACGCCACATCTGTCCGATCCAGCCTCGGAAAGCTCCACGGATCACTGTTCCAGTCATTCTCCGTTATACCCTCAGAGGCAAAGATACGCGTCTGATAATCGTCAACGACCCCTATCAGGTCATCAATTCTCCGGGTTACGGTATTATCTCCGGCAAGAGCCGGAATCTTATCAAGCACTGTCTCAATCCTGTTATAGTTTCGAGACAGGTTGAGGCTGTCATCGATTCTTTCCTTTGATACATTCAATGAGAGTAATACGGAGAATACGGATATTCCTGATAACAGGAACAGCACAAAAACCGTATTATGGATGCTGAAGCTCTTGTTCTTCGCCGTGATGGCAAGGAAAACCGGAAGGAAAGCCACATAGGGGAACGGCAGGGAGATCATCAGCAGTTTTCCTGCGCCTGGCCAGTGCTGGATCTTGAAGAGCATGCTGCCAAACACTACGAGGCAGGTGAGCCATGTCACGATATACAATAGCAGGTTCTGCCTGTTCCCTTCAGCCTTGTAATGGTTGATGAGGGCAAGAGGCAGGAAGAGAAATATCAACATCAGCATCCCGAGGGTCAGCATGATGCCTGCGCCTGGCCAGTGATTTACCTTAAAGATACCTCCAAGGAAAACTATCATGGTGGTTATCACGCCCGTTATATAAATTTTCTGTTTCATGATTTTCTGTTTTACCGGTTACTGATTTTTCGCTGCTGCTGAGAAAGCAAGTGATTCGGCTGTCAGAATGCCGTCTTTCATAAGATCCAGCATATGCAGAGCTGCCATAAGGGATATCCTGTCAGTTCCCGCAGCTGATTCGGGCATATAAGCTGAAGGATCAAGGAGTCCATCAGTATGCGTCGTTTTCCCTTCCGGAAAAAGTTCCGACAGGTATCCGGAATACTCTATGAGGGCATTGTTCAGTTCGATACGTGTAGGGCTGCCCTTTGTCAGATAGCCTGTGAAGGGCCCTGTATGGAATGAATCGCCTTCAGATGCGTCAGACATTTTCTTGCCGACACCATCAATGAAATCAAGGAGACGGGTTGTCTTCGAGTTGATCTGCGCAAGGACAGGTTTCACCAGCGTGTCTGTGCAGTTACTGATCATCGCCTTGTTTTCGCCGAGTTTATAATCATTCATCTCCTGTTGCGCGTTCTGCATCACAAAATAGCCGGCCTCATAATTCTTCTGATGGTTCAGACTGACAAGCAATGAAGGTATGACGATTGCGAGTGCTCCGACGACCATAAAGATGAACCCGGAGCTGACATGATCGTCGTCCTTCCAGGTGAGGCGGGTGTACCAGGGGAAAACCACAAAAAAGACCAGGGCCAGTCCGACCGACAGGAGGAG
>JBHEOU010000266.1:0-2134 GCA_046260645.1 Bacteroidales bacterium
ATATTCAGGCCTTCTCGCACAGTTCGAAGTTGTGCCGCGATACTGGAGATCAGGTAATACAGCTGAAGTTGATTTTCTCCTTCAGCACGAGAATAATATTATCCCTGTAGAGGTTAAATCTGATGAAAATATCAGAAGCAAAAGCCTTGCTTTTTACCGAAAAGAATACCACCCGCCGTTGAGTATACGTTTTTCCCTTCGTAATTTAAAGTTGGATGATGGTCTTATCAATATTCCCCTATTCATGGTTGACTATACCGGGAAACTGATTCGCCATTTGAATGAGCACATTTCTGCAAATCAGTAATCTGGTGAGCTTACACATATATGACCCGTTCGGCCCACCAATGCCTGTTTTTTGTAACTTTGCAGACCCATGATTGACCACTCAACCATAGAACGAATCTTCGACGCGGCCCAGATCACCGAGGTGGTGCAGGAGTTCGTGTCACTCAAGCGCCGGGGGGTCAATATGCTGGGTCTCTGTCCGTTTCATAATGAGAAGACACCCTCCTTCACCGTCTCCCCCGCCAAGGGCATCTTCAAGTGCTTCGGCTGCGGCAAGGGCGGCAACGCCGTCAACTTCATCATGGAACATGAGCACCTCTCATACCCCGAGGCGCTCCGCTGGCTGGCGAAAAAATACCACATAGAGATAGAGGAGAAAGAGGTCACCCCCGAGGAGATCGCCAGGCAGAACGAGCGCGAGAGCATGCTCGTCGTCACCCAGTACGCCGCCCGCCAATTCAGTGAGAACCTCTTCCACGGCCACGAGGGCATGGCGCTGGGACTTTCATACTTCAGGGAGAGGGGATTTGCTGACGCCGTCCTCCGCAAGTTCGAGGTGGGCTACTGCAATGAGAAGCGCGACGATTTTACTCAGAAGGCCATCGCGGCAGGCTACAAGAGCGACTACCTGGTACTGAGCGGTCTCACCATAGACAGGGAGGGCTACCTCTTCGACCGCTTCGCAGGCCGCATAATGTTTCCCATCCACTCGCTCTCAGGGCAGGTGCTGGGCTTCGGCGGCCGCATCATCAAGACAGACGCGAAGGCGGCCAAGTACGTCAACACCCCCGAGACGGAGATCTACCACAAGAGCCGCATCGTCTACGGCATCTTCCAGGCGCGGCAGGCTATCATCAAGGAGGACCGCTGCTACCTCGTGGAGGGTTATACCGACGTCCTCTCCATGCATGAGTCAGGCATAGAGAACGTTGTGGCCAGCTCCGGCACCGCACTGACACAGGAGCAGATACGCCTCATCAAGCGCTTCACCCCGAACATCACCATGCTCTATGACGGTGACCCTGCCGGCGTAAAAGCCTCAGTACGAGGCACTGACATGGTGCTGGAGGAGGGGATGAACGTGCGCATCGTCATGCTCCCTCAGGGCGAGGACCCCGACTCATACTCAAAAAAGACCTCCGAGGAGGAGTTCCGCCGCTACCTCAAAGAGAACGAGACCGACTTCATCAGGTTCAAGACCCGGCTCCTTCTTGAGGAGGCGCAGAGCGATCCGGTCAGGCGTGCCAACCTGGTTCGCGAGGTGGTCCGCTCCATAGCCGTCATCCCCGACCAGATCACCCGCACCGTCTATGTCAAGGAGTGCAGCATACAGCTCGGCATGCCCGAGGAGGTGGTCCTCGACGAGGTGTTGAAGCTGCGGAAACAGCAGACCTTCCGCGATCGCAACGCGTGGCCGGCGCAGGACAGCCTGGTCAGCCCGCAGACAGTGACTGCGAAACAGCAGCGCAAGAAGGAGGAGACATCCTGGTACTCCGAGAAGGAGCTGCTGCGTCTCCTGATACGCTATGGCTCCGAGGTGATGTCACGCGTCACCGACAAGGAGACAGGCACCGAGACCATCACCACCGTGGCTGACTACATTATCTCACAGATAACAGAGGATGAGCTGGAGTTTAGTGACCCCGTCTTCGCTTCGATATTTTCAGAGATAACATTCAACGTGGCACAGGGACTGGTGGCTGGCGAAAAGCATTTCGCGCATCACCCTGACCCGGTCATCAGCGCCATCGCCGTAGATATGCTGACGGAACAATATACCCTCAGTCCCTTATGGGGCTTGCGCGGCGCTTATGTGGAGACAGAGCAGATGAAGCTGAAGGAGATC
>JBHEOU010000267.1:0-1597 GCA_046260645.1 Bacteroidales bacterium
GTCACAGTCTGCCTGCATCTATCTCCTTGATCACCTGCTCAATGAGATAGTCCTCCCCGCCGGGATCATATGATGACTTCAGATTGGTCCCGAAGATACGCGCTATACTCTGCCAGAAGGTGGCGGAGAATTTTCCCCTGTACTGTCTTATGAGATCATATGATGTGACCTGCGTCTCCCGGTCTATCAGCTTAATCAGGATCTTTCCCTGGGAGAAAGTCAGCTTCTTCATGTCTTCCTCGTAGGCATTGAAAAGCTCCTTCTCATACTGCTGCAGGAAATTACGCTGGGCTTTTTCATCGGGCATCGTCTCAAGCAGCCTGTTGATGCGCCCGAACTCGTCCCTGACCAGCATTGCATAGGGATAAACACGTCGCACATTATATACCAGGCGCGCATGTCTGCGGTAATCAAACCGCACCCCCCGTGGCATACGGGCCACGACAATTATCTCCTGCAATTCAACGAGAGGATAGGTCTGCCCGTCAAAAGTGGCTGTCTTAAGCACATGATATACCCCAAACAGCGTGTCAGAATTCACCTGTGCAACAGTGACCATGGCCGGGGAAGCCTTGCCAGGGGTTACCGTATCTTTCTTCTGACCGTAACCGGTGATACAAAAAAACAGCATGAACAATATGCCGGATAGCCTTCTCATAATCTCCTGCAAATTTAACCAATTGTCGTGCCAAAGGTTTCATGGCAACACAAAACTGATCAATATCATCTAGCCTGAACGGCATTCTCATATCTTTGTTGCTTCATGAAATCAACCCCCGGCATAGAAGAGCTTGAAGAGGGATCAGGCTATGAAAAGGTCCTGACAATGCATTACGCAGAAATAGCACCGTTCGTCATCAGTCACCTCACCCGGTTCAGTATGCCCATGACACTTATCTGGATCACTGCCGCCGTATCACTCTTTCTTTCAGTCTGGTTCTGGCCGGGACTGCGATACCCTGCAGGAGACCCGCAGTTAATACGGGGACTGGTGGCAGGACTGCTTGTTATCCCGCTGCTGATGATACCTGTTCATGAAGCCCTGCATCTCATACCATTCAGGCTTGCCGGAGCCAGGGACATCTGCCTGGGAGCTGATCTGCACCAGGGAATATTTTATGTTACGGCCCACCGGTTTGTTGCCGGGAGGAGGCTGTTTGCAATGGTCGCCCTCACTCCCTTCATTGCCATTGCCGCAGGCATATTCATCGCAATGGCATTCTGCCCCGCCTGGTGGAAGTGGGTGCTGGCAATGTCACTCACGGTCCACACTACAATGTGTGCCGGCGACGCTGCACTGCTCGGATTCATGATCGGACTCAAAAACCGGGATGCATACACCTGGGATGATGCCGACAGGAAGGAAGCCTACTTCTATGTGCCACAAAACAGGGAAAATGATCAGTGAGAACCGCTGAGCGGTGTCAGTAATTTCACTATTTTAAGCCCCGAAAAAAGGTCCTGATGAACTACTTCTCCCGCACAGTCAAGAAATTCCCCCCTCTGTTCTGGATCTCCAACCTTATTGAACTGTTTGAAAGATGGGGCTGGTATGCCTTCTATAACGGCTTCTTTGCCATCTACCTCACCTCGTCAC
>JBHEOU010000267.1:1678-2134 GCA_046260645.1 Bacteroidales bacterium
TGCTGAGCCGGTTCGAGACCTTTGGCTCCATCTTCGCCGCATTTATTCTCCTTGCCGTTGCAGGAGCACTCTTCAAGCCCATCATCTCAGGCACGGTGGCCCGGGTGACCACCAGGGAGACTGCCTCCCTCGGATTCGGTATATTTTATATGGTGGTCAACATAGGCGGATTTATTGGTCCCTTTGTGGCCAGCCTGTTGTACAAGCACAACTGGGACATGGTTTTCTATATGTCGATGGCGGCAATGGCACTGAACTTCCTTATTGTCATCACTCTTTACCGGGAACCGGCGGTGACAGAGACCGGGAATACATTCCTGCAGAATATTGCGATAGCATTCAAAAATATAGGGGTAACACTCACCGACTGGAGGTACCTGCTGTTCCTTTTAATAATAGGTGTATTCTGGACTGCCTACAACCAGCTCTACTATTCTTTTCCGGTTTTCCTTGAGA
>JBHEOU010000268.1:0-2125 GCA_046260645.1 Bacteroidales bacterium
CGATATAGTCAAGCAGCCTTTGGTAATGAGTTATGACGATGACAGACGTGTCGGGCCTGCGAATCTTGTTGACGCCTTTGGCCACGATGCGCAGTGCGTCGATGTCAAGACCTGAGTCTGTCTCATCGAGAAGCGCCAGTCTCGGTTCGAGCATCGCCATCTGGAAAATCTCGTTCTTCTTCTTCTCGCCTCCGGAGAAGCCTTCGTTGACACTTCTGTTGGTCAGTGCCGAATCGATCTCAACAAGCTCCTTCTTCTCACGCATCTGGCGCAGGAACTCGGATGCCGACAGAGGGTCCAGCCCCCGGTGCTTGCGCTGCTCATTGATAGCGGTCTTCATGAAGTTGACCATGCTTACCCCGGGGATCTCTATCGGGTACTGGAATGAGAGGAAGATGCCCTCCCGTGCCCTCTCCTCGGGTGACATCACAAGTAGGTCTTTGCCCTCAAAGGTGACTGTCCCATGCGTGACGGTAGCTATATCACGGCCTGTCAAAACATTGGCCAGGGTGCTTTTGCCTGAACCGTTGGGTCCCATGATGGCATGTATCTCCCCGTGTTTGACCTCGAGGTCGAGACCCTTGAGGATCTCCTTATTGTCTATTGAGGCTTTAAGTTCCTTTATCTGTAACAAAAATTCACTTTTCATATCCTTTTTGTAGTAAAATCAATTTAACCGACGCTTCCTTCAAGACTGATCTGCAGGAGCTTCTGTGCCTCCACGGCAAACTCCATCGGCAGCTTGTTAATAACCTCACGTGCATAGCCGTTGACAATCAGTCCAATTGCATCTTCTGTTGAGATCCCCCGCTGGTTGCAGTAGAAGATCTGGTCTTCGCCGATGCGTGAGGTGGTAGCTTCGTGTTCAACGATGGCCGAGGGATTATCAACCTCGATGTATGGGAAGGTATGAGCCCCACACTTATCTCCCAGCAGGAGGGAGTCGCACTGTGAGAAGTTACGTGCTCCCTCGGCCTTGCCCAGCACCTTGACAAGCCCGCGGTAGCTGTTCTGGCCGAAGCCGGCGGAGATGCCCTTGGAGATGATAGTGCTCTTCGTGTTCTTCCCGATGTGGATCATCTTGGTACCGGTGTCAGCCTGCTGGTAGTTATTGGTGACGGCAACGGAGTAGAATTCGCCTGTGCTGTTGTTACCGCGGAGGATGCATGAAGGGTACTTCCATGTAATTGCGGAGCCTGTCTCGACCTGCGTCCATGATATCTTTGAATCGTCGCCCTTGCATATGCCGCGTTTGGTGACGAAGTTTAAAATCCCGCCTGTGCCCTCCTTGTCGCCCGGGTACCAGTTCTGCACGGTGCTGTACTTGACCTCGGCGCCGCGTTCCGCAATTATCTCCACCACAGCGGCGTGCAGCTGATGCTCATCGCGCATGGGTGCGGTACATCCCTCGAGGTAGCTGACATAAGATTCCTCATCAGCTATGAGGAGTGTCCGTTCAAACTGCCCGGTGTTGGAGGCGTTGATGCGGAAGTAGGTCGACAGTTCCATCGGGCATCTGACCCCCTTGGGGATATAGCAGAATGAGCCGTCAGAGAAGACTGCCGAGTTTAGCGTTGCGAAGAAGTTGTCTGTGTATGGCACAACGGAAGCGAGGTATTTTTGAACCAGCGAGGGGTGTTCTCTCACTGCCTCGGAGAATGAGCAGAAGATGATGCCCATCTCTGCGAGTGTCTCACGGAAGGTAGTCTTCACCGATATTGAGTCCATCACCGCATCAACGGCAACGCCGGTGAGGCGTTTCTGTTCGCCGAGAGGTATTCCGAGCTTGTCAAAAGTCTTTAGCAGCTCCGGATCGACCTCGCTGAGGCTGCCGGGGGCCGGTTTCTGCTTTGGTGCGGCGTAAAAGATAATATCCTGATAGTTTATCTCAGGGATTCTCAGGTTGGCCCATTCCGGCATCTTCATTGTCTGCCAGTGGCGGAATGCCTTCAGGCGGAACTCGAGCATCCACTCAGGTTCTTCCTTCTTGGAAGAGATGAGCCTGACAACATCTTCACTAAGTCCTTTCGGGATAACATCGGTCTCGATATCGGTCACGAAACCGTATTTGTATTCACCTGAAGTTACCTCGTCCAGTACCTTATCCTGATCGTTTTCCATATCC
>JBHEOU010000269.1:0-377 GCA_046260645.1 Bacteroidales bacterium
ACTGGTACCCGAACAAGGATTACCAGGGAGCACCGTGGGACAAGCCGCAGCCTCCGGGATACAATAAGTTCTCACCTCATACTATGGTCGACAAGTGGGACACGCCCATCCTGATCATAACAGGTGCTAACGACTTTCGGATACCCTACAGCCAGAGTCTTGAGGCCTTTAACTCGGCGCAGCTGCGGGGCGTACCTGCCAGGCTGCTCTTCTTCGAGAACGAGAGTCACTGGGTCACCAAGCCGCAGAACGCCGTGATATGGCAGAAGGAGTATTTTGAGTTCCTGGATACCTATTTGAAGTAGCCAGTCCTCAGTCGGCAGTCATCCGGTAGTCATCAATCGGCAGTCATCAGTCATCAGCCGGCAGTCCTCAGT
>JBHEOU010000269.1:410-2106 GCA_046260645.1 Bacteroidales bacterium
ACTGTAGACTGTGGACTTCTCACTATTTATTTCTCCTCTAGCTGATTACAGCCACCGCCTCAATGACCTGTGAGGCAAGGGTTTTTAGGCATCAAATAGCTTATTCTTTGCCCGTTGATATCAGTTTATTCCAGATAACTTTTATTGAATCGCTTATTTCAGTAGCAGGGTACAATTCGGTGATACTCTTTGCCGCCACCATAGCCTCCGTCACCTTTTTCTCAAAGGGCAGACGGCCAAGGACGGAGGTCTTCTGCGCCGCGCACCATCCTTCAATCCTGTCCGCCATGGCCTCGTTCAGGTCATATTTGTTTATGATGACCACAACCTCACCACTGAATTTTCTTGCCACTTCATGTACTCTTTTAAGGTCAGCAAGGCCTGACATGGTTGGTTCAGTGACAATAACTATTTTGTCCACTCCTGTGACTGTTGAGATGACGGGACAGCCTATTCCGGGTGGACCGTCGAGCAGTACTGTGTCAAGTCCATTCTCCACCGAGAGGCGCTTTGCCTCTTCCCTGACCAGGTTCACCAGCTTGCCCGAGTTCTCCTCTCCCGGTGCCAGGCGGCCGTAGACCATCATCCCGTTGCGGAACGGGCCAGAGTACATCCGGCTCTTGTCGCTGCGGACCATTGTGATGGCACCCATAGGACAAATACGGGAGCAGAAGAAGCATCCGTCACACGATGTCTCCGAGATGATCATCTTCCCTTCCTGCTCACTTATTGCGTCAAACCGGCAGTAGCTTTCACATATGCCGCATACGGTACACAGTGAATGGTCTATAACAGCTTTATGACCGCCTATATAGACTTCTGATTTCTCATGTGCCGGGTTGAACAGAAGATAAAGATTGGCAGCATCCACGTCGCAGTCTGCTACAACCAGCTCCTTGCCCAGGGTGGCAAATGCGGCAGTGATGCTCGACTTGCCCGTGCCTCCCTTACCGCTTATTACTGCCAGTTCCATGATCAGATATTATTTTGTCTGCAAGTTCAGTAAGTAGTCCGGCTATGGCCTTATTATCTTCAGATGCAAGCCTGCCCTCAGAATATGCACGTGCAATGGCAGGGTCATAATTTATCTCGGCCAGCAATGGGATTTTCTCCTCCTCAAGATAAATTTTCACCCCATTGTCTCCTATGTCGGCACGGTTGATGATCACCCCGCACCGTTTATTCATCGTTTTAAGTGTATCAACACTCTGTTTCAGGTCGCTCAGCCCGAAAGGGGTTGGCTCAGTCACGAGTAATACAAAGTCAGCTGTTTCAACTGTCTGCACAAAGGGGCATGAAGTCCCGGGAGGTGAGTCCAGGATAGTCATTCCCTCAGTGCCTGCCGCTTTGATGGCGGCCTTTATCACTCTCACGGGTGACATTTCATTCACATGCATTCGTGCTTCTATAAAGGGTGAACCGCTGGCTGTCTTGTATGAAGAGACCGTTCCCAGCGAAACAGGTTTTTCTGTTATTGCACCCGCATTACAGGCAAAGGTGCAGGCTCCGCATCCGTGGCAGAGGTTCTCTATCACCTCAATTACCTGTGCCGACGGGACATAAAAGATAGCGTTGTAGTTGCACCATCTGCTGCAACGGCCGCACCACGTGCACGAGTCTTTATTGATGACGGGGACCTGGTGTGTCACATCCGATTCGGAGATCTTCCCAGCCTGTAAAAAAAGGAGGTCATCCG
>JBHEOU010000027.1:0-13894 GCA_046260645.1 Bacteroidales bacterium
CGCAAGGCGGCTATAGAAAGGCTCAGGGAATCCGTTCCCTTCTGGATTCGTCAGAGAAGGATAATCTATCTGCTTTACAAAGGCATTACGAGGGACAATATTTACATCAAAGCCTCGGCTCTCACCTTCTTTTCAATCCTTTCAGTCATACCGCTGGTAGCCCTTGCCTTCGGCATTGCAAAGGGTTTCGGGCTGTCTGATGAGTTGAGGGCGCAGATCATCATGCAGTTTCATAACCAGGAACAGGTGATGAACTGGATCCTTGATTTTGCCAACAACACACTTGAGCAGACAAGCGGAGGCTGGCTGGCTGGGATAGGTGTAGCCTTCCTGTTTTATACCGTAGGGCAGCTGCTGCGTTATGTAGAGAACATCTTCAACTCCATATGGAGGGTTGAAGAGACCCGGGTATGGTACCGGCAGGTTACTAATTACCTTGCGGTGATCATCCTTGTTCCCGCACTCTTTATTGCCTCCAGCAGTGTCACGGTACTCGCCACCACAAAACTGACCGAAATTCTAAGCCGGTCTGACATGCTTGAGGTATTGAAACCGCTAGTTTCCTTCCTTGTCAAGCTGATTCCCTTCATCCTGCTATGTACTCTTTCAACGGCGGCATTTCTGGCGATGCCGAACACCAGGGTTAAACTGCGGTCGGCTCTCTTTGCAGGTCTTTTCGCCGGGATCGCCCTGCAGCTGCTGCAGATTGTATATGTTGAGTCGCAGCTGGGTATTACCAGGCTCGGTACCCTTTACGGAAGCTTTGCTGCAGTTCCTCTCCTGATGGTCTGGATTCAGATGAGTTGGGTGGTGATGCTGATGGGAGCACAGCTCTCATATTTCATGCAAAACATTACGCGTTATGAGTTTGAGTTTGACGTTCAGACGGTGTCGCCGAAGCAGAAGAAAAGGCTGTCACTGCTGGTGATGCATGCACTTATCGATGACTTTATCAAAGGGGTGAAGCCCAGGGCGCCCGAGGAGATATCTTTGGAGCTGAGCCTGCCTGCAAGGACGGTTCATGAATGTCTTGACATGCTTCTCGAAGCAGCTATGGTTACCGAGGTATGGAATGAGGATACTGAACGGAATGTATACCAGCCGGCCACAGACATCAACAAGATGACGCTCTCATTCGTGCTTGAAAAGATTGAGGCCTCCGGCTCTCTTCACAAGGTGGTGATCAACAATGCCGATTACAGGAAGATCGATTCCGCACTTACAAAGTTTGAGAATCTCATTGCCTCCTCAGAGGTCAATGTCCTGCTGCGCGATATTTAAATGATTACTTGTTGCGGAAAGGCGAGAGTCGGAAGCGCCTGACATACCTTATCAGCTCTTCCAGTGAGCTCCAGTTGTCAAAAAGGTAATGCGGCGCCTCAACTATTATCTGCCGCGTCTCAGGGTGCATAGACCAGTAGCTTGTGAGGTTTGATGCCCTGAAGATACGGTCCTCCGAACCGATAAGCGAATAATCCCACACAAACCCTGTCTGAACCGGTTCCATCATCCTGTTGTAAAGCCACCTGAGCTCGTCATGAAGTGATTTCTCTGTGCGGGTAGGTATATTGTCCCTGTTCATCTCAAAACGGCTTCTGGTGCCAAACAACCGCAGGTAAAACTTACCCATGCTATAGTTGGATATGTTGTCAAGGGTAGCTTCAAATATCTTGAGAGGGATTCCGTATTTATCGTCCGCGGCCACCGGAGTGCCGTTTATAGCAATGGTAAGGTCAGGCCTGATACCCAACTTCCTGCTGTAATATTCTGCAGCCCAGACCCCCAGAGACCAGCCGATGACTGTCACCCGCCTGTAGGTCTTCATCTCCGGCAGGATGAGAGGTTCGTCGGCTGAATAGTTATAAAAGAGGATGAAGTCGTACTTGTCTGTAGTGAGATTGGAGAAGGCTTTCTCATCCATACCCCATGTGCCAAACAGGATTATCAGATCGCGGTTGTTCTCAAATCTGCGGAGGAAGGTTTTCATGGGCGGGGACAAAAGAAAAAAGAGGAGAGGGTTACCGTGGTACTTTTAGGAACGGGCTTATGAGATAATCCCGGAATCTACTGTCTGATAAAAGGAAGTAACCTATGGTAGTCAGCCTATAGGTCCATGTGAAAGTCAATGTCTGCAATACAATCCTATTGATTCCCACTGGTAACCCTTACTCTCCTCTTTTTATTTTAAGCAATAGCTTTGCACAAATATAACACATCATATCACATAATGCAAATTTTTCTGAGATAATTGAAATCACGGGTTTTCAACAGGGTTGTTAATATCATTTAATTTGATTAATTTTATTCGGAATATTGGATCATTTTTAATCCTGACTCAAACATATTTTCCTATGATACCTGAAATAATAAGCATCAGGCATGATGACGGCTCGGGCTTCAGGGCCGAGTGGGTCGATAATGAGAGCAGCTTCCTGCATGTGCATCCCGAGTACGAGATAGTGCTAAACGTCACCGGAAACGGTACGCGGGTGGCAGGTGATTCGGTTGAGATATTCGATCATTATGATCTTGTTGTCTATGGTCCGGACCTGCGGCACTTCTGGAACTTCTACAAAAACGACGAGAACGATACAGGCCGTCATGCGATGATGTGCCACTTCAGGCGTGAATCGCTGGGGGAGCCACTGCTCTCGCAGTTTGAGACTGCCGAGTTGAAGCGGATACTCAATGATGCGGCACGGGGTATCTCCTTCACTGCGGAGACGGGTAAGATTGCGGAGGAACCGATGAGAAGGCTTCTGACGGAGACGGGCATGAAAAAGATGGTAAGTCTTTTCAGGCTTCTTGAGATACTGTGCTCTGCGGAAAAATTCAAGCTCCTCTCGGGAGTGAGCTCGGCTGGAAGCCGTGAGATGATCGACAGCCGTCTGACAGCCGTCTGCAACTATGTCCGTGATAATTTCTTCAGGGCAATACCGGTGAAGGAGGTTGCAGCCATTACAAAGATGAGTCCGCACTCATTCAGCCGTTTCTTCTCACGCAGCACCGGAAGCGGCTTTGTCGACTATGTGAACCAGGTGCGTACCAACAAGGCATGCTACCTGCTGCGCGAGACTGACCATCAGATAAATGAGATTGTCTTCGAATGCGGATTCGCCACAGTTTCCAATTTCAACAAGCAGTTCCGCAAGCATGCAGGCATGTCTGCCCGTGATTATCGCGCTCAATACCGAAACTGATAATCACATCACCCATTTTTATAACTTAAAGGCAGCGGATGACATTTTTCATGCCGCAGATCGGTCCGGTTTGCTAAATTTGCCGTTGTTCACAAATATTAAAACATCTTCGACATGGGAATGACAATAACCGAAAAAATAATAGCGTCACACTCAAAATACGGTACAGTTAAGCCGGGTGACATTATCGACATAACCATTGATGCCCGTGCTGCCAGGGACTTCGGCGGAGCCAACGTGGTAAAGAACCTTAACGACTTCGGCCTGACAGTTGAAGATCCGGGCAGGACACTCTTTACTTTCGATTGCAATCCCACGGGTTCTGATCAGAAGTATGCGGTTAACCAGCACATCTGCAGGCAATACGCCCGCAACAATGACATACGAGTCTATGATATCAATGCCGGTATCGGCACTCATCTGCTCATTGAGGAGGGCTATGTATGGCCCGGTGCCACTGCCGTTTCCACCGACTCCCACGCCAATATTCTGGGTGCTGTCGGCGCCTTTGGACAGGGCATGGGGGACATGGACATAGCAGCTGCATGGAACAGCGGCAAGGTCTGGTTCAAGGTGCCCGGCTCGGTAAAGCTGAACCTCACGGGAATCATGCCTGATGATGTCAGTGCCAAGGACGTCATTCTTAATCTGCTGCGCATATACGGAGCAAACACGCTCCTTGGCTATAGTATTGAGCTTTGCGGCGCGGCTGTCGACGTGATGACGCTTGATGAGCGCATCACCATTGCCTCCATGGCCACTGAGATGGGCGCAATAATAATCCTCTTTCCTCCAACGGAGGAGATAGTAAGCTATTGCCGCGCCCGTGCCCGTACTCCGTTTGAGCCGGTATATGCTGATCACGATGCCTTTTATGAGATCACAAATGACATTGACGTCAGCACGTTTGTGCCGATGGTGTCACGTCCGGGTGAGCCCCATGATACCGTAGGAGTGAAAGAGCTTCCTGTCACAAGAATAGATTCCGCCTTCATCGGCAGCTGCACAAACGGCCGCATTGAGGATATGAGGGCTACCGCTGACATACTTCGCGGGAGAAAAGTGGCTCCGGGAGTGGTGCTCAAGATTGTTCCCGCAACGGATGCCATCTGGAAACAGTGCCTTGACGAAGGCCTCATTGATGTCTTCAAGCAGGCCGGCGCCCTCGTCTCCAACGCTGGATGCGCCGGTTGCGCAGCCGGACAGGTGGGACAGAACGGCAAAGGAGAGGTGACGGTGAGTACCGGCAACAGGAACTTCCCGGGAAAACAGGGGCAGGGCAGCGTATTTTTGGCTTCTCCGGCTATTGTAGCCTCCTCCTCTCTTGCCGGTTATATCACGACCCCCGACGCAATACCTGCAGCACCCATGAAATACACAAGGAGCGAAGGCCAGCAGGTTACACGGGCAGCCAAACCGCAGATGACAGCAACGGAAAAGCCAACGGTTATAAAGGGCAGGGTATGGCTCATTGACCGTGACAATATCGATACTGACATGATCTTTCATAACAGGTATCTTGCCATAACTGATATAAGCGAAATGGGGCAGTATGCATTTGATAACCTGGAAGGGTATGAGGACTTTGCAAAGAGAGCACAGCCGGGAGACATCATTGTTGCCGGCAAGAACTTCGGAAGCGGAAGCTCACGTCAGCAGGCAGTCGATTGCTTTGTCTCCCTGGGAATACAGGCTGTGATAGCCCGTTCCTTCGGGGCCATCTATGAACGCAACGCCATTAACGCCGCCTTTCCCGTCCTGACATACGGTTCATTCGAAAAGATTGACCTGAAGGATGGTGATATAATTACCATCAATCTCCTCACCGGTGATGCCGTAAATGAGCGGAATGGTTTAAAAACATCAATAAACCCGTTCTATGATGCACAGTATGAGATTTATGTAAGAGGCGGACTGCTCGGTAAAATTTAAATTTTCACTCACAAAATATGAAACCCACATGATTGACCACAATCACAAACACGAATAAATATAATTTACAAACATGTGTGGTTCTCCTGCCTGGGAGGGACAAGCTAACATACCTTTAATATCAAAATTATATTATGATAAAACCAAAGACATTTGTTGAGAAGGTGCTCGGCGCTCCTGAGGGAGCTGTCGTATTCAGGAAGCCTGACCTAATCCTTACACATGACAATACCTCCAGTATCTATCAGACCTTTAAAAAGATGGGAGGCGAGAAGGTCTCTGATCCAGGCCAGATGCTTGTTGTGCTTGATCACAATGCACCGCCGGCTGATGCCAAACTGGCGACACAATACCAGGATATCCGGAATATTGTTGCAGATCAGGGTATCAGGAAATTCTATGACTCGGGTCAGGGCATCTGCCACCAGATGATGTCAAACCATGCCCGTCCCGGGATGATAATTGTCGGCTCCGACAGTCACACCTGTACTGCCGGCGCCTTCAATGCCCTTGCCGCAGGCATAGACCGTACTGAAGCTGCCGGTATCTGGAAGCGCGGCGAGACATGGTTTCTTGTGCCGCCATCGATGCGCATTGACCTTACCGGAAAACTTCGGACGGGTGTCAGCGCCAAGGATCTATCCCTGTGGATTATCGGCATGCTTGGTTCTGACGGCGCCAACTACATGTCTATCGAGTTTCACGGTGAGGGTGTTGGCACACTGAATGTGAGCGACAGGATGACTGTCGCCAACCTGGCCTCCGAGATGGGGGCGAAGAACGCCGTATTCCCGTCGGACGAGGTGCTCCGGAAATATATCGGTTCCGCCACTTCAGGTGTATGGGCGGATGAAGGTGCTGAATACCGGTGCCGGATATCAATTGACCTTGCCACCGTATTCCCTCTTGTGGCTGCACCCCATAATGTCGATAACATCAAATCGGTCGGATCCGTCTCAGGAACCGTCGTGCATGAAGGGCTCATAGGCACCTGCACCAACGGCAGGATTGAGGATCTCAGGACTGCTGCGTCAGTGCTGAGGGGGGCAAAGGTAAAGCCGGGGTTCCAGCTTCACATCATCCCCGCGTCAAAGGATATCTATTTGCAGGCCATCAGGGAAGGCCTGATCACTGACATGATCGAGGCCGGTGCCAATATACTCAGCCCCTCGTGCGGACCCTGCCTCGGCACCGGCCAGGGCATACCGGCCAACGGACACATTGTCATATCAACCGCCAACCGCAATTTCCTGGGCCGCATGGGAAACAAGGAAGCATCAATCTACCTTGCTTCACCGGCTACGGTAGCTGCATCGTCCATTACAGGGGTGATCACCGACCCGAGGATAACCCCGGGAGATGAGCTCTTCCCGTTCAACCCGCCACAGAGCAAGACAAACGTTATCAGTGAGGGCGAAAACAGGAAAGAAGGCAAAGTATGGAACTATGCAGATGTAGACAACCTGAACACTGACCAGATGTTTGCCGGCAAGCATACATACAGCGTGATGAGTTCCGATGCTGTTGCAATTCTGCCTCTGCTCTTCAGCGACTTTGACCCGTCATTCAGTAAAAATGCGCAGGCCGGTGATATCATCATCGCAGGCGATAACTTCGGCTGCGGAAGCTCGCGCGAGCATCCCTCGGTCGGTCTGGCACACCTGGGCATCAGGGCGGTCATCATTAAGTCTATAAACCGCATCTTCTACCGGTCATCCATCAACCAGGGTTTGCCACTCATTGTGCACAGGGAGGCTGTTGAGGCTTACAAACCCGGCGACACAGTTGAGATCGACTTCGATAAGGGGTCTCTTCTGGTCGGCGACAGACAGTTCTCCTTTGAGCCCCTGCCACCGGAACTAAAGCAGATAATCGAAAAGAAGGGACTGGTCAACTGGATGAAGACAGCCTGACGCTGTCGGCCACCGCGGCAGACTGTTGATAAAAGGAAAAATGTGATTATATTTGCGGCGGTTTTTTTTAACCGTGTAATGGTTCCGTAGCTCAGTTGGATAGAGCAACAGCCTTCTAAGCTGTGGGTCCCGCGTTCGAGTCGCGGCGGAATCACGATGAACAGAGGTATTAGCCTCCGGTCTCATACCTTGGGTGACATGAGCACCATCAACTTTAAATCAGTACATAAGATTATCGGGCTTATCCTGATCATCTCAGCTTCCTCATTTCTCCTCTGCATACCTGTGGCGCTGACCTACTCCGAACCGGTCACCCCGTTCCTCCTGGCATTTATCACAGCCCTGGTTCCCGGGGCCATCCTTTATTTTCCGGCTCAGAGCGCACTATATCAAAAAGTGACTCACAGGGAAGGCTACCTTAGCGTCACCCTTGGCTGGACTGCCCTGGTTCTGTCAGGAACACTTCCCTACATATACAGCGGGGCGATGAACGGATTCGTAAATATCCTTTTTGAGAGTGTCTCGGGGTATACAACCACCGGTGCATCCACACTTACGGATATAGAGATCATGCCCAGATCGGTGCTTTTCTGGCGAAGCCTGACCCACTGGATTGGAGGAATCGGTATTATCCTTCTTGTTATCATTATCCTGCCCTCCCTGAAGGTGGGTGGCTATAGTCTTTTCTCCATGGAGTCATCGCTTAAGGAGAAGATACTCCCCCGCACCAAATCCATTGCAAAGGCAATACTGCTGATATACCTCAGCCTTACGGTAGCTGAAATAATCCTGCTGACAGTGGGAGGGATGGAGCTATTTGACAGCATCTGCCACTCCTTCGGTACCATAGCAACGGGGGGCTTTTCCACAAAGAACACCAGCATAGCGGGTTATTCGGATTACATTCAGTATGTTATATCATTATTCATGTTCCTGGCAGCAACAAGTTACGTGGTCTTCTACTTCATAATCAGGAGGGCCTATATCAAGGTCAGGGCAAACGAGGAGTTCTGGTTTTATATCTTCTTCACCACGGCGGCAGTGGTATCCGTTACGCTGATCCTGTTTGTCGGATCGGAAAGATCCTTTGAGGAATCATTTCGTCATTCACTCTTCCAGGTTATATCTACTATAAGCACCACCGGCTATGCCACCTCTGACTATACACTCTGGCCGGCTGCCTCATATGTGCTTATCTTCCTCCTGATTTTTGCCGGGGGATCAACCGGCTCCACCACTGGTGGAATCAAGATGGCAAGACATTTGATATCTCTGAAAAACCTGCGCAACGTGACCGTCAGGCTGCAGCATCCCAATGCGATAATACCCGTCAAGCTGAATGGTCAGCTTATCCCCGACAATATCAACAGCCTGATGACAGTGTTCATTCAGCTTTACGTCATCATCTTCATTGCCGGAATGATGATTCTTCTGATTACAGGCATACCCCCTGATGAAGCGGCAGGGGCATCAGCAGCATCACTCTCCTGTGTTGGGCCGGGATTGGGAGCCTCGGGTAATCTGGGCAATTTCGCGCATTTTAATGGTACGGCAAAGATCACCATGGTGCTTCTGATGATCATCGGTCGCCTTGAAATATTTACCATTGTAGCGCTATTCACCAGAACTTTCTGGCGGAATTAGATATTTTTTTTGCTTTTGCCCCAAAAATATCCAAAATCTCCTAAAAAAACGATAATATTTCAAAAACTCCTTTACCTTTGCACCCAAATTAATATCAAGTTTATGAATAAAGGAATTGTTAAATTTTTCAATGTATCCAAAGGTTTTGGGTTCATTAAAGACGAAGACTCATCGAAAGAGTATTTTGTACATTCAACCGGACTGATCGACAAGATCAAGGAGAATGACGAAGTAACATTTGACCTCCAGGAAGGTAAAAAAGGATTAAATGCCGTTAATGTAAGACTTGCATAGTTGACAATATAATGTACATTTAATGACCTTGGTCCCGCCCAACCGGCGGGACTTTTTTATCTTAAAATATTCGGGAATATCATGAAAATGGCCGGCAATAACACCCTGACTGCTGATACAAAGCTCTCCGATGCGGTATCGACCAACCCTTTCCTGTTGCTCCTTCTGGAGCATTTTGACATTGAACTTCCCCTTCAGGAGAAGTCCCTGAGGGAGGTGGCAGTTGATCATCTCGTCAGTCCTGACCTCCTTCTGACAATCGTGAATATGTATAACGACCTTCATCACGTCTTGCTTGCACCCGTCACCAGTGATGATATCTCGGCAATTATTAAATACCTCAGGAACAGTCACAGGTATTACTCGGAAGAGATTTATCCTGACATACTTATGACTATCTCGGAGATGAGCCAGCCAGGCAATCTACATGAGACTAAGCTGGTGAAAAAGTTTTTTGATGAGTATTTCAGTGAGGTAAAAGTTCACCTCGATTATGAGAATGAGACAGTCTTTCCCTATATCACTCACCTGCACGACAGACTGACAGGCAAAGCAATCCCGGGAGATGTCAGTAACTATTCCGTGGCTGAGTACAGGGAGCATCATGATGATATTGAGGAGAAGCTTGACGACCTTAAAAACCTGCTGATACAGTATCTGCCCATGAAGGAGGGCAGGGTAATGCGAAGAAAGCTACTATTCAGCCTCTTTGAGCTTGAGCATGATCTTAAGATACACTCCCGCATCGAGGATTTCATACTTATTCCACTTGTCGCCTCAATGGAGGAACAGGTAAAGGGGTATAAAGCATAATTATTTTTGGTGAACAGGTCGCTAAACATACTGATTGCAGAGCCCTCGGAACTTATCTCCGGAGGAGTGACAGCTATGCTGAACGGACACAATCTCAAAGCGCAGTACCACAGTGCTAAGTCCATCGATGATGTTCATCGCCATCTCACCGGGAAGTCCATTGACATAGTTATTGCCAATCCCTCTCTTGTTCAGAACAATGTCAGAGCTTTCAATTCTCTCAGAAGCCTTTCGGTACAGACAAGATGGATTGCCCTCATCTATGCATACCATGACCAACGGCTGCTGTCGCTCTTTGACGCCTCAATCGCCGTTAACGACCAACCTGAAACAATTGTTAGCCTTATCCGGGGGCTTACCATGGGCGAAGATTCAGGCAATAGCGTAGGGACTGATGCAGGGCTCAGCGACAGGGAGATTGATGTACTCAGGCTGTTGGCATCGGGAATGGCCACCAAAGAGATTGCAGATACCCTTAATATCAGCACAAACACCGTAATCACGCATCGCAAGAACATATCCGTAAAAACAGGGATAAAATCTGTATCAGGCCTGACAATTTATGCCGTGGTCAAAAAAATCATCACCCTCGGCAGTGTCACTGGTTGAGAACGGGTAAGCCTTACAGGCATCATCAAATATGATGACCCGCTATCACACAATCATCAGTTTTTGGGATTTCCGGTCATTGCGGAGAGAGGTACTTTTGTGTCGGTCAATTATACCTGACTTTAAACATGAAAGTATCAAAAGAGAAAATATTTTCAGTTTTGTTCCTGCTGATCTCCATGCCCCTCCACTCACTTGATGAGGGTGGTGAAGGCAGCGTTGCACTGATCCCCGGTGCCGCCTGGACGGGCGACTTTGTCACAAACATGAGTGGCGGATTGAAGAGAGGATCATCCTATCTGGGCATGGCAACAATCACCATGCAGCTTAACACTGAGGCGGCCCGTCTCTGGAAAAACGGCTCCTTCTACCTGAAGGCAGCCAATACACACGGCGCCATGCCTTCCTCAGAGCTCTTCGGCGACACTCAGGTTTCGTCAAATATTGAAGCAGGCAACCACACATTTATAATGGAATTCTGGATCAGGCAGCGGTTCGTACGCCGCATTGCCTGGCAGGTATCTTCAGGATGGGCTTATCATTTTAAACCAACCATCACAAATGAGATTATCTGAATTGTCAAACAGCCAGACCGGAATTATATCCAGAGTCCATGGCCGTGGCGCCTTCCGCCGGAGGATCACTGAAATGGGCTTCATCAAAGGCAAAAATGTTGAGGTCATCAGGAATGCTCCCCTGCAGGACCCTGTTGAGTACCGGATAATGGGCTACAATGTGTCACTGCGGCGAAGTGAGGCGTATCTGGTGGAGGTCATCCCGGGTGAGGAATACAGAGTGGAAACGGTGTCTCTCCCTTCATTTCAGGAGAAGGAGGTTATTGACCAGCACTCACCGGGAAATGGAGGCCGGGTCATCAACGTTGCCCTGGTCGGAAATCCAAACAGTGGCAAGACATCCCTGTTCAATCATGCCTCGGGCTCACATGAGCGGACTGGCAACTACAGTGGCGTCACCATAGCAGCAAGGGAGGCTTCTGTTCGCCATAAAGGATATACTATCAGGATGGTAGACCTGCCGGGAACATACTCCGTCTCTGAATATACCCCTGAAGAGCTTTTTGTCAGGACCCAGATTCTTGACCAGAGGCCGGATGTGGTCATCAATGTGGTTGATGCATCAAATATCGAGAGGAACCTCTATCTCACCACCCAGCTCATGGAGATGAATGTCAGGGTTATAATGGCCCTGAACATGTATGACGAGCTGGTCCGGGAAGGCTCCGTTCTCGACTACATTCTTCTCGGCCGGATGCTGGGTATCCCAATCATCCCCACAGTGGCAGTGAAAGGCACGGGTATTCCGGAGCTACTGAGCACTACGATTGAGATCTTTGAAGGCAGGGACAAGTCGGCCAGGCCGGTACGGATACCTTATGGACAGACAATCGAAGACTCCGTACAGTCGCTGCGGGGTGAGATCGTAAGGGGCATGATCCTGCCTGCCGGCATCTCCCCCAGGTACCTTTCAATTAAGCTTTTGGAGAACGACAAGGGCGCGGCTGATCTCCTTAACGGATACGGCTTTTCCACCGCCCTTCATGAGGTGGCTGACCGTGAACAGAAGAGACTCGGCAAGGAGCTTGCTGAGGAACCGGCAACGGCCATCACCGACGCAAGGTACGGCTTTATTGCAGGAGCGCTGGCAGAGACACTCACCGGTGGATTCGGTCATCAGAAAAAGGGGAGACGTGACCCTGATTTCTGGCTGACGCATAAGATATGGGGATTCCCGGTGTTCCTCCTGTTTCTCTTTATAATGTTCCAAACAACATTTGTCGCCGGAAGCTACCCCATGGAGTGGATTGAAGCGGGAGTCAGCCGTCTCAGTCTGTTGGCCGGCAGCCTCATCTCTGGAGGCTCACTGCATGACCTGGTAGTGGATGGGATAATTGCAGGGGTGGGAGGCGTCATTGTCTTCCTGCCCAACATACTGATACTCTTCTTTTTCATCTCGCTGATTGAGGATACCGGGTATATGGCCCGCGTCTCCTTCATAATGGATAAACTTATGCACCGCATCGGCCTCCATGGTAAGTCGTTCATACCTCTCCTCATGGGCTTCGGGTGCAATGTGCCGGCCATCATGGCCACCAGGACCCTTGAGAACCACAAGGACCGTGTAATGACAATGCTGATATCACCCTTTATGTCATGCAGTGCAAGGCTACCAGTATATGTGCTCATCATCTCCGCTTTCTTTGAAAAGAGGCAGGGGCTGGTTCTCTTCTCCATTTACATCGCCGGGATTGTCCTTGCTGTCATTGTAGCCCTGATGCTTAAGAAAACGGTATTCGCGGGTAAGGATGTGCCCTTCGTGATGGAGCTGCCCCCGTATCGTATCCCTTCAATGCGGAGCACTACCAAACATATGTGGTTCAATGCGAAGCAGTACCTTCATAAAATGGGCAGTATAATCCTGGTGGCATCAGTGATCATCTGGGCGCTCTCATACTACCCTCGTCTGGAGCAGGGGACAGCGGCGGAACGTCTTGAGAACTCATATATCGGCCGCGCCGGTCATTTCATAGAGCCGGTGGTAGAACCCCTCGGGTTCGACTGGAAGCTGGGAGTCAGTATTGTGACCGGTCTGGCGGCAAAGGAGATAGTTGTAAGCACCATGGGAGTGCTCTACCAGGATGAAGGCACGGAGGCAGGAGATGGGATCGGACTCTCTGAAAGACTGAGGGGACAGGAACACACATCAGGTAAGCTACAGGGAGAGAAGGTGTTCACACCGTTCGTCGCTTACGGCTTCATGCTATTTATACTTATCTATTTCCCCTGTGTGGCGGTCATCGCTGCCATAAAAAAGGAATCCAACATCAGATGGGCTCTCTTCAGCATGTTCTATACAACCGCCCTGGCATGGATTGTCGCTTTTGTGGTTAACCAGGCTGGCATTTTATTAACCTAGATATATGACTATGATCCAAGATATTATAACACTCGGTATTGTCTTTTCAGCTGTGGCTTATGCCGCATGGTCGCTCTATGCAACCCTGACCGCAGGCGGACGTTCGAAATGCGACGGCTGCACCGGTTGCGCACTGAAGAAGGAGCTGGCGTGACTTTTTTTCCCCCGGTGCAGCAAACGGGGACGGTATAGGGTAAAAATTAAACAAAATGCGAGGTTCTAGAAGTTTACTTGCGTCTGGATGAGATTCCGAATCGGACTTCGGCCACACGACAGATAAGATCGACCGTGGCATCTATGCCCAGGAGCGATGAGTTTATGCAGAGATGGTATGATTCGGCCGCACCCCAGGCCTTGGCGCTGAAATAGTTGTAATAGGCCGACCGGCCCTTATCGGTTTTCTCGATGATCTCCCTGGCTTTTTCTTCGGTGATTTTATGACTCGCGGCAATACGCCTGATCCGGTCATCAATGTTGGCGCTGATGAACAGATTGAGGCAGTCGCGCCGCTCCTTCAGAACATAATCGGCACATCTTCCCACAAAGATGGATGAT
>JBHEOU010000270.1:0-2071 GCA_046260645.1 Bacteroidales bacterium
GTCTTGTTGAATACCAATATTGTGGGTTTATCCAGTGAGCCGAGTTCGCCCAGCGTGGCATTGACCACAGCCATCTGCTCTTCGAACCCGGGATGGGATATATCTATCACGTGCAGAAGCATGTCAGCCTCCCTCACCTCATCAAGGGTCGACTTGAACGACTCTACCAGGTCATGGGGCAGCTTGCGTATGAAACCGACCGTATCTGAAAGCAGGAAAGGCAGGTTGCCTATCACCACCTTTCGCACCGTGGTATCAAGTGTTGCGAAGAGCTTATTCTCGGCAAAGAGTTCCGACTTGCTGATCTGGTTCATCAGTGTTCGAGGTGTGTCCACATGCCCGTCAGTCTCGGCAACAGGTACTGGTATTGTGCCAGCTCCACCTGCGTGCGGGCATGTGACGTGCGGGCACGACTGGCGAAGATGTCGAGGATGAGGTTGGTGCGGTCAATGACCCTGCAGTTCAGCACCTGCTCTATGTTGCGCATCTGGCTGGGGGTCAGCTCATCGTCAAAGATGGCGAGGGTGATGTCACTGGCGGCGACGAAAGCTGCTATCTCTTCGATCTTGCCCTTGTTGACAAAGGTGCGTGGGTTGGTGTGCTCCACACGCTGGAGGAATGACTTCACAGGCTCTGCGCCCGCCGTCTCGGCAAGAAACGCCAGCTCATCGAGGTATTCGCAGGCGCTGACCTCACTTATCTCCGGGGTGATCACCCCGATTAATATCGCTTTTTCTATTTCCTTAAAAGTTAGACCGCAAAAATAAAAAAAATCTCCCCCGTATTGGGAGAGATTTCCGGTCTCAGTACCGGGAAAGGGTTAAATATTATTCATTTTATCAGTTGATATACCTCTTGTTCGTCTCCATGAAGCCCCTGATAGCCGTCTTCAGGTTCTCGGTACACATGATTACCATATCAAGGTCAGAGGGGAATTCAATGATCTGCGACTGCAGCAGCATTTTCTGTTCCGCCGACAGGGCCCCTGCATCACCTATCGCCCTTGCCGAGACGTGCTCAAAGTTTGAGGTGGCGCCAATGGGCTCCTTCTTGATAGTCTTCTCTGGATAGAGTGCGAGCATCTCGACATCACCCTCAATGACGCACTCCTTGACCTGGAAGGTCTGTATCAGGGCACACTGGAGATCCTTGTATTTCTTGACTTTGACATCGTTGCCCACGGAGTCCTTCAGCACGTTGCCCCTTGCATCCTTTACATAGTCAAACCCGTCCTCGACGGTTGCCTTCACCAGACTGTCGCGCTGGAATTGCTTATCGGGACTGACACCGACAGACCTCAGGTTGATATTCACCACGTAGTCGATCTGGGTATCATTATCCGGCAGGGAGGTGTAGTATTCCACCCACTCGCTGTTCAGTCGCGGCAGGTCGAGGGCCACCAGCTCCTTCTCGAATGAATCGGGGAACTTTGTTGCTGAGTAGTTCTTGAGAGTGACATAAGCACGACTGATGCCCAGGTATCTTGATTCCTGCATCATCTGGTCAATGCCCTCATAGTCGCCCACGTACTCCCTGGCTCTGGCAAATTCCGCATAAGCCTGGCGGTATGAGTCCTTGGTGCCGTTATTCATCAGCTCCTTGCCGTGTTCGAAGTAGAAGTCAGCGGCCTTCTTTTTGGCTATCACCATCTCCTGCATATAATCGACATAGGGCCATTGAATTGATCTGCCCTCATACTCTATGGGAGTGACAGTACGAACGGCAGTCTGGCGATCGCTCATTTTCTTGTAGATGAGGTAGATCTCGTCATAGGCGTTGGCTCTTCCCTCAATCTTCAGGAAACGGATGCGTTCGTTGTCCTGGTCGAGGGCGATGTTCATGGCCCGCTCGAGTGTCTCAATGTCCTTTTCACTCCTGGGGTTCTTCCTCAGTTCGGCCACAGCCTTGTTGATGGCAGCGTCATAGTTGCCAATCTCCAGCTGTTTCTTTGATGATCCGCAGCCTGAAATAATCAGCGCTGTCACAATAAAAATTCCGAAAGTCCTTTTCATCAGAATGAATTTAATTTTTTAAGGTCTGATTAACCCACATGTTTTGATAAATCATATTC
>JBHEOU010000271.1:0-2064 GCA_046260645.1 Bacteroidales bacterium
GATATTGACTTCATCATTCTGAGTCACGGCCATTTTGACCACGGAAACGGACTGGAGCATCTGCAGTCTGGCACCCTGATATGTCATCCGGGCTGCTTCATCAAAAGATACAGGAAAAGCGACAACTCTTATATCGGTCTGAAAGATTCAAGGGAGGAGCTTGAAGCAAGATTTAACCTGATCACTTCACGGGAACCATACAGGATTTCGGAATCTATTGTATTTGCCGGGGAGATACCCAGGATTACCCCGTTTGAGTCAGCCAAAACCTCATTTATAATGGAAGACGGCACTCCCGATTTTGTGGCTGATGACAGCGCTCTGATCATTACCGTGCCACAGGGACTCTTCGTCATAACCGGCTGCGGTCATGCAGGTATTGTCAACACAATGGAACATGCTTCCCGTATCTCCGGCGGTAAAGAGATATACGGAATCATGGGCGGATTCCATCTTAAGGAAGATGATCACCAGACAAAGGAAACTGTAAATTACATTAAGACCAGTAAGGTTGCTCACATACTCCCTTCTCACTGTACATCAGGAGCTGCACTCGGAAGGTTCCATGCCACATTTGATGTCCGGACCATTAAGACTGGCGACATTCTTTCATTCTGAAAATTGCGGCTCAACGAGCTGGAGAAGGAATAAATAACTGCTTTCCCCTGAAGAGAGTGCAGCTTTGATGCGATCAGCTTAAAATCAGTTCTTACGGTGCCGGAGGATCAGAATATCTAGGATATGCCGGGTTTTCCGGCATTTTCAGTTTCCTGCCATTGAGACCGTTATACTATGTCTCGGGGTGATGTCTGGCGCGGGTCATAATCACCTACCCCGGCGGCAGGGAAGACAGAGGGCATATACCACATTTGATGAAGGCATTCAGCCCCTCGCGTTGCCGCAAATCCTTTTCAAGTTCCTTGTAGAGTTCTCACATGTCAGGTAGTAATTACGGTTCTGCTGTTCATTCTGACTATTACTTAATCTGGAAGTCGCGCAGGTAAAATTTCTTTCCCTGGTATCTGGAGCATCTGATCAGCCGCTGACTCAGCAGCGACTCCACAATGCTGAAATCTGCATTGTTCTGTGCAAGGAGCTCGCGAAGACTGTCCTCTCTCAGTGGATGAACAGCTGTTATATTCAGTATATCCTCATAGATATTGCCGGTAAAGCCTGTATTCACCCCCTCAAATCCTGTAAGCAACTCCGTTTCAATGCCCGCCTCACTGAATATTTGCCAGGCGAGGTTAAGGCTCTCTGGTTCAGGCGACATAACACCCCTGTCTGCAGGAGGCCTGATTGGTATGGAGATATAGGATCTGCCCGTTCCGAGTTTTTTGATGATGGCTGCTGTGGCTGAGAGATTCTCTTCATTGTCGTTGAGGCCCTTGCAAAGCATGGTCTCACTCCTCAGCTCCCCTTTGTAATCGCCTGCAAAGAGAGAGAGCCCTTCCAGCAGCGTTTGGAAGGTCAGCCCCTCTGCCGGGCGGTTCACTGTTTCCCAGGTGACGGCATCGGCAGCATCAACTTTCAGCGAGACCCAGTCGGCCTGGTTAAGCTCCTCGCGAACAGACTCATCCCATAACATTGATGAGTTGGTAATCACAGCTATGGGGATATTAAGTTTTTTAAGGAGTCTTATTGACCTGCCCAGATTTATGTCAAGGGTCGGCTCACCGTTGGAAACGAAAGTGAGGTAATCAGGCTGGCCTTCCGGGGAGAGTTTCCTGAGGTGAGCCTCTACCTCGTTCATGATCACTTCCGGTTCAAAGAATGGCTGACGCATCAGCGACGGACTTGCTGTCTTCCCCACCTGGCAATAGACGCAGCTGTATGAGCATACTTTTGGCCTGATTATATTATTGATGCCCAGGCTTTTTCCAAGGCGGCGTGAAGGTACCGGACCGAAACTTATCATTTTCTGCTGTTTTTATTCCCTTTCCTGGCAATTACATCATTATAAACCACGTAGCTGCCTGTCTCCACCCCCAGATATTCGGCAATGACGTCGCATTTGACCATCAGCAGGAAGAATATCCTGCTGTCATGCTCTCCTATCAGTCC
>JBHEOU010000272.1:0-2047 GCA_046260645.1 Bacteroidales bacterium
GAGTGGTTGTGGTGAAGGCAGACAGAAAATACCTTTCGGCCCCCATATCTTACAGCGTCAGCAATATCATCACCGGCAGCGACTCAGTGCTGAGGGTTGAGATAAGGCCTGCAAAGTAGTGATCACGGGTTACCGGGAACCTTCCATCGCCGCCCCGGCCTTTACTATTGATTGCCGGCCTTTAGATCATTGCTGATATCTCCAGGACTGTTTATGTTTGTGAATGCCTTCAGGGTTTTTACCGTCCGCGGCAGGTCGTAATATCTCGTGTGCACCAGTTTGTAAAAGTCAATGACTGCCGGACGGGCCCCCGATTGCAGGTATCTCGCCAGCTCGCCGTGCAGGCTTCGGCTGTAAACCGAGTGCAACGGCTCTGCCAGCCCACCGATCCTGGCGGCCAGGATCCCTGCCGGCTCCCTGAGCATCTCCTCTGCCTGTTCTCTGATGAGCTCCGCAGAGAGCCAGGGCATGTCACCTCCGAAAACAAACAGCAACGGTGATGAGCAAATCTTCAAACCTGTCTCTATGCCTCCCAGCGGTCCCAGGCCGGGGAAATTATCATCGACAGGGATAACCCCGGCTGGCAGTGGACTGCTCCCGGACCATCCGGCAATTATGATTTCACGGAAAAGAGGCTCAAGGATCTTTATTGTCCGATTGATGATGGGGACACCCTCTATCTCGATCAGGGCCTTATTGATGCCACCGAAGCGCGAAGCCCTCCCGCCGGCAAGCACGGCAGCCGATATGTCAGGATAAGTCTTTTTCAGAATAGTCCGCTTATCTGTCCCTGGTCGTTAATGTCTATCTTCTCGGCAGACGGTACCGAAGGCAGTCCCGGCATTCTCATTATTGCGCCGGCGATAGGCACTATGAACCCTGCCCCTGAAGAGAGCTCTACCTTCCGGATGCGTATAGTGAAGTCCCTTGGCCTGTTGCGCCGCGTCTGGTCGTCTGAGAGCGACTTCTGGGTCTTGGCGATGCATACGGCGAGGTTCTCCAGCCCCAGGTCTGCTATCTTCTTCAACTGATCTTTGGCTTCAAGGGTGTACTCGACATTCCTTGCACCGTACATCAGTGTGGTAATTGTTTCGATCTTTTTTTCAAGCGGCCATGCGAGGTCATAGAGCGGCGTGAAACAGTCGGTGCAGGCTTCGGTAGCCTCGATGACCGCTTCAGCCAGTTCGACAGCTCCCTTGCCTCCGTCGGCCCAGGCATTGTTGACGGCCACCCTGACATTGTGTTCTTCACAATAGCTCTTAAGGAGGTCTATCTCGGCCTGGGTGTCCGAGCTGAAACGGTTTACGGCAACCACCGGCCTGAAACCGTAGTAATGCATGTTCTCAATATGCTTATCGAGGTTCTCAAAGCCTTTGCCGAGAGCCTCAAGGTTCTCACCGGCCAGCTCTGAAAGTTTAACGCCGCCATGATATTTAAGGGCCCTGATTGTGGCCACAATGACTACTGCATTGGTCTTGAGTTTGCCTACCTGCGACTTGATGTTGAAGAACTTCTCGGCGCCAAGCTCACTGGCAAACCCGGCCTCAGTGACAACGTAGTCACTGAGCGAAAGACCCATCTTCGTTGCAAGCAATGAGTTGGTTCCCTGGGCAATGTTTGCAAAGGGCCCGCCATGTATTATGGCAGGAGTGCCTTCAAGGGTCTGAACCAGGTTGGGCTTGAGGGCGTCCTTGAGAAGGGTGGCCATGGCCCCCTGTGCCTTCAGGTCGCGTGCAAAGACCGGCTTGCCTGCATAAGTGTACCCGATGAAGATGTTACCCAGACGCTGCTTCAGATCACTGATGCCCGTGGCAAGACAGAGGATGGCCATCACCTCCGAGGCGGCCGTGATGTCAAAGCCTGTCTCCCTGGGCACCCCCTGGGTCGTCCCGCCAAGACCGATGACTATGTCCCTGAGAGCACGGTCATTCATGTCCATCACCCTCTTCCATGAGATCGTCCTGGGGTCAAGGCCCAGGTTGCTTTCGCCGGCCTGTATATTGTTGTCAATCATGGCCGATAACAGATTATGTGCCTTCTCCACCGC
>JBHEOU010000273.1:0-350 GCA_046260645.1 Bacteroidales bacterium
CTCCTCTACCTCATTGTGATGCTGGTGGTAATATATTTTGCCAGCCTCAGGGGAGGCGGGGTGAGCATGGTATTCGACGGGGCGGAATTCTTCATATTCCTGGTGGTGCTGTTTGTTCCTACAGCAGCCATTTTTTCAAGGAAGGTCACACAATTCAGCACCAGGAGAGTACGCTATAATCTTATTTTTACCGCTGTCAATATCATCCTCGCATTGACGGCGCTCTTGCTTTACAAGCTTTAACCATCACGGCACATTCCAAAAAGATTATATTTGATCTATAAAACAGAAAAAACTCCAAAATCATGATCAGCGAAAGATTCATCACTTATGTCGAGGAGAGCATAAGA
>JBHEOU010000273.1:381-2030 GCA_046260645.1 Bacteroidales bacterium
CGGGCATGACGGCTTCGCAGGCGAGATAGGTCATACCTCCATCAGGCCCGGTATGTCAAACCGCGACTGCGGATGCGGGCGCAAGGGGTGCCTTGAGACCTACGTCTCAGCCACCGGACTGAAGCGTACCGTGCTGAAGATAATGGCTGACAGGCTGGATGACAGCGAGCTGCGACGCTTCAGCTTCGAGGAGCTCGACTCCAAAAAGATATACGAGGCAGCACGCCGCGGTGACGCCATCGCCCTTCAGGCTTTTGAACATACCGGGGCCATGCTGGGGTTCAAGCTGGCTGAGATTTATGCCGGCATTGATGACCATTTCCGCAAAACCTACCCGGAGTTTAGTCCGGTTGACATCAAATTTTCCGGTGTTGACAATGAGCAGCTTGCCGTCCTCAGTTACACCTCCGGTACAACCGGTTTCTCCAAGGGTGTGATGGTTCCCCACAGGAGCCTGGCAGCAAACATCAGGTATGCTCAGCACAACATGCCCCTGGAGCCTGGTGACCCCGTCGTCTCTTTCCTCCCGCTGGCACACACATACGGATGTGCATTTGAGTTTCTCTTCCCCTTCACCTACGGGTGTCATATAACAATTCTCACCAAGACTCCCTCACCGCAGATTCTCCTGCAGGCCTTTCAGGAGATAAGGCCCAGGCTGATCCTGTCTGTTCCGCTTGTGATAGAGAAGGTGTACAAGAAGAAAATGGTTCCTGCCATCTCCAAGCCTGCAATGAAAGCGATGCTGAAGGTCCCGGGGATCAACAAGATCCTCTTTAAGAAAATACGTGAGAAGCTGGAGACCAGCTTCGGCGGTCGCTTCAAGGAGCTTGTCATCGGCGGGGCAGCATTCAATGCCGATGCAGAGAAGTTCTTCAAAAAGATCGGACTGCGCTTCTCTATAGGATATGGTATGACCGAATGCGGTCCGCTGATCAGTTATGACGGGTGGGAGACAGCCAGGATTGCCTCATGCGGGAAGGCAGTTGATACCCTTGAGGTAAAGATTGACTCTCCTGACCAGGAAAAGATAGTCGGGGAGATCATACTCCGTGGTGATAATGTCATGCTTGGCTACTACAAGAATGAGAAGGCCACCAGGGATGTGATTGACGAGGATGGCTGGATGCATACGGGAGACCTCGGCGTCATAGACAAAGACGGATATATTTATATCAAGGGCCGAAGCAAGGATATGCTCCTTGGCGCCTCGGGAAAGAATATCTATCCTGAAGAGATAGAATCCCTGATAAACAACTACCCATATGTCACCGAGGCCATCATCATCTCTGAGGATGATAAGCTCGTGGGGCTTGTATATCCTGATTATGAGGCTCTCAGGACTGCAGGCATAGGCGAGGATGGTATTGCTGCGGCGCTTGATGAGATCCGGAAGGATGTTAACAACCGGCTGCCTGATTACATGGCAGTGACCAGATTCAGGGTTCATCCTGAGGAGTTTGCCAAGACGCCCAAGAGGAGTATCAAGCGATACCTCTATATGAAGCAGTAGCACGGAATGAATTGGAGAGGCCCGTCATGGGCCTTTCTGTTATTATAAGAGAGTGAGGAAGTATTGCATCATAGTTGCCGGTTAATACATAGATCATTATGGTCGCCGGTTAAAGCAAGAGAGTGAAGAAGTATTG
>JBHEOU010000274.1:0-1568 GCA_046260645.1 Bacteroidales bacterium
CTGTAAAGGCTGTAGACCGGTATGCCAGTCACCGGGTCAGGCTCTCCCTCACCGGAGATCCTGCCGTGCAGTGCACCCCGCACTCCGTGCTCAGCGCCAAAGAGTGCAACAAGGTTAACGCCCGGTGTGCCGGCAAGGATATCAACGGCACTGCGCATGTCGGCACCCACCGCTGACGGATTGGTGATCAGTCCTACCCTCTTTCCCTTTATCAGATCGAGATGATCATCAACAAGCACATTGATACCAGGCGTCACTGCCGGCACCGGCAGCGGAGGCTTTTTCGTGCCGTCATAATATGCCGTCAGCACCTCCTCAAGCGGCGGAGCATCAGCAAAGGTGAAATCTCTGACAGCTATCTTCGTCAGGGCGCTTTCGTTACCAAAACGGTCAACGGCTGACATAGCAATACTGTCGAGGGGGATTAGCACCTGCTCAATAGCCTTTATCTTTTCGCGGTCAGTCCGTCCCAGGAAAGCGCGGTTGAGGGTGAAGGCAGGGATGGGGTCTGATGTGACCGTGTTTCCGTGGATGTTCTGGTTCCAGTGTGATCCGTACTTGTAATAAACCACCCACCGGCCCACATCAGAGGGGTCAGGGTGGGTCCATGACAGGCGCAGATCATCCTTGTCGGCCGTCGTTGTCATCATGGGCACTGCGGGGGCTTTTTCATCAAGCCAGGGTGAGGGGGGCACCAGCGCCTGCCTCCTGTAGGGCCCCTCGGCCACCGCGTTGGCAAGCCCGGGGGTCCTGACCAGCGGGCCTATGCTCCAGTGTACTACGCCAGGGCTCTCAGGCAGAAGGCCCCTGGTGATCATGATCTGGTTTACCGTCTCGTCGGCCGCCCGTTCCGCAGGCTGGAGCCCGATGTTTATCCCCGGCCACAGGTGCCTTCCCTTCAGGTTCTGTTCCTTCCACCATCCGAGCAGCACAGGGTAGCTCTGGGCAATCTGGTTCACAGGCCAGTAGAGCTGGGGCGAATAATAATCGATCCATCCCTTGTTAAGCCACAGCTTGGCGTCAGCATAGAGTGTCTCGTGCTGGTTGAAGCCGCCGCCTATTGCGGGCGGATTGAACGGCTGCCAGATGCCGAATGGACTAAGCCCGAACTTGACCCATGGCTTCCCGGCCTTGATGCCCTTATAGAGTCTTTCAATGAATACATTGACAGCTTCTCTCCTCCAGTCGGAACGCGACAGCTTGCCACCGCCTGCCTGGTAAGCCTTCCAGCTCTCATCATCCGGAAAATCCTTGAAGTTGTTATAGTCGGGATAGGGATAGAAATAGTCGTCGAAATGGATCCCGTCGAGGTCATACCTGCTGACAAGGTCCATCACCACATTGTATGAGTGGTCCTGTGTGCCCTTCAGGGCCGGGTCCATCCACCAGTAATTCTCCACATCAAGCTTGAGGACCAGGTCAGGGCGCTTCCTGACAATCGAAGCATCAGTCACCCCACCGGCTGCGGGGTGATGAGCACGATAGGGATTAAGCCATGCGTGAAGCTCTATGCCACGGGCATGTGCCTCGTCAATCCAGAACTGCAGTGGGTCATAATAAGGATCCGG
>JBHEOU010000274.1:1753-2027 GCA_046260645.1 Bacteroidales bacterium
ACCATGGTTCGAGGTCGCTTTTGTACATGGCGTCACCGTGCGGCCTGACCTGGAATACCACTGCATTAAAATTATTTTTGTACAACAGATCAAGGAGGGCTATTGCCTCGCTCTTCTGCTCTTTCACGGAGAGGCCCGGCTTGCTGGGCCAGTTGATGTTGGCTACGGTGGCTACCCAGGCCGCACGAAACTCCCGCTCGGCCACGGGAGTCCTGCCTGACGGATCACCCGTTACGGCAGTCTTCGTTGTTGAACATCCGGCGAAGGTTAGCAC
>JBHEOU010000275.1:0-2011 GCA_046260645.1 Bacteroidales bacterium
TCATTGCCGTTGGTTATCCCGCCATTGATCCCTCCTGCGTTATTTGTGGAGGTCTTGCCGCGGGCATCAATGAAGGGGTCATTATGCAGTGATCCGTAGCTTTTTGACGAAGCGAATCCTGCTCCAAATTCCACACCGTTCACTGCAGGTATGCCGAAGGCGATAAGTCCCAGGGCTGCTTCAACGGAGAGGAAAGCCGGTTCACCAAGTCCTTTCGGAACATTTCTTACCACGCACTCCACCACTCCTCCCACGGTGTCATTTGTCTCCATAGCTTTGGCTATGACCGCAGCAGAATCCTTTTCTCCTCCGGCCTCTGCGAGGCTGGCAGTAATTATTGCCGGAGACAGTATCTGCCTGGCAAAGTATCCGGCTGCTACCATCCCCCAGGTAAGGCGGCCTGAGAAGTGGCCTCCGCCCCTCATGTCGCTGAATCCCTTGTATTTGTAATCTGAGGTAAAATCTGCATGGCCCGGACGCGGGATGCTGGAGAACTGTTCATAGTCACCGGGACGGAAATCGCTGTTGCGGGTGCATAAAACCAGTGGCCCGCCCGTGGTGTAATTATTGTATATGCCGCTGATAACCTCTGGCTCATCACTCTCACGCCTCGCGGTTGTCCCGGGCAGCAGGCCCTTGCGCCTTGAGAGGTCAGCCATCAGCTCCTCACGCCAGAAGGGAAGTCCGGCAGGGCAGCCGTCAATAACCACTCCTACCGCCGGTCCGTGTGACTCCCCGAATATTGATACCCTGAAAACAGTACCGATTGTGTTCATTTTCCCTCCTTATAATTATTGACTTCTCTCTTTTTCTCACGGTAATAATTCACAAAGGCTTCCAGCTCCGTGAGTGAAATCCTTCGCACAACGGCCTTCCCGACTGATCTCAGCAGGACGAACTTCAGCGAGCCTGAGTCGCTTTTCTTATCCTTTGAGACGAGGCTTACAATGTTGGACGGCAGCTCATAATCATGACACAATCCCATCTCCTCCACGGCCACCTCCAGCATTCTCAGCTCGGCATGAGGCATGTCGCCGGTCCATACTGACAGCTCCGCGGCAATGAGCATCCCCTGCGTCACCGCGACGCCGTGGGGAATCCTGTGGAATGTCTCGAGCACGTGTCCGAAGGTATGACCGAAGTTCAGGATTCTCCTGGCGCCTTTTTCCATAGGATCGCGTCTTACCACAGCAGCCTTGATTTTGGCTGCCCTGGCAATAAAGTCACCGAGCAGTGACGGTTCTCGTTCCCGGAGCCTGTCAATTGAAGCCGTAATATCAAAAAAGAGGTCCCTGTCCCTGATAACGGCATGTTTGACAAGTTCGCCCATGCCCGACCGGAACTCCCCGTCAGAAAGAGTTGAGAGCATTCTGTGATCACACAAGACAAACTCAGGCTGTTTGAAGGTGCCTATAATATTTTTGTAATCTCCCAGGTTAACCCCGGTCTTTCCTCCTATGCTTGCATCAACCTGCGACAGAAGTGTCGTTGAAACGAAAGCGTGCCTTACCCCTCTCATGTAGACCGAGGCTACCATCCCGGCAAGGTCACAAACTACCCCTCCTCCAAAACCCACGATGAATGATGAGCGGTCTGCCCCTGCCTCCAGCAGTCTTCTGCACACCTCGCCTGCCACCGCCAGTGTCTTGCTCTTCTCACCGGGCTCGGTCTCAATCACCTCGCCTGCCGGGAAGATTTTGCCATAGAGTCTTCTTACATTGGTGTCAGTGATAATAAACACCCCCCGGGCAGGGATCAGGGTTGCGATATCATCCATGTCTCCCCCCATTATCAGAAGAGACCTGCCTTCAGCCGTGTTTATCCTGATATTCTGCATCGTGGCGAAAAATAGCAAAGAGAACAACTAATTACCATGATATTATTCACAAAATGAAGGTATACCGGCAAAAAAAACAAAAAAACATTACTTTCATCCCTTGAAAATCAGAAGCTAAATGAAAGTCAGTGACAGGTATAATGGTGTTCTGGGATGGTTTGCTGAGAGCATGCC
>JBHEOU010000276.1:0-2008 GCA_046260645.1 Bacteroidales bacterium
TGTAATCCTTCTTTTCGGGCGCCTTTGCAGTAATCACCACCTCTTCGATATCAATCGTGCGCATCCCGTTATCCATCGTGTATTTCGTGTCAGCCTTGGTGACATAACTGCTTATCTGTTCCACCACTTTGAACTCTTCAATATCTGACATTGCTGCCAGGGGGAGCTTTGTCACTAGCGGGAACAGGTCATTGTCAACGATCAGTTCAACCCCTGACTTGCCTGCCTTATTCAGTGCCTGTATGACGAACCCGGTGCTGTCCGGAAACTCAATTCCGCTGAATACAAAACGGCCAACACTGTCGGTAAGGGTCTCTTCAAAATATCCCGACTCCCATGAGAAAGCCGCCACCGTTGCTTTTTCAACAGGCCTCCCCATTATAAGGGTCCTGACCCTTCCGCTGATCTCTATACCCTGCCTGGGGGGGAATGTCAGGCTCCTGAATTGTCCCGCCGCCACCTCAGGGATATTGTACCTGCGCCATCCGTTGGTCATCATCAGCAGATCAAGCGCATAATTTGCCAGAGGGTTGTTTTCATCAAAGTAAAAGGCCGGGTTATTGATATGGCCCTTAAGGTCTGACGTCAGGAGCAGGCTTGTCATGATGCTGACCGAGGTATCCTGTTTTATGTCATTGTCATCAGTGACTGAGACTGAGAAGCTGCCTGAGCAGGGTGTGCCGTCGGGGCGGGTAATACGCATGTCAGCCAAAACCTGCTGCCGTTTTTCATAGTTCTGTCTGTCAGTGGTGAATTGGGCGATTGCCTGGTCTTTGTTGGAGCAAAATACAAGCCTTTCACTCAGAGGATTCATCTCTGCATCAAAAAGTATAGCCTGCAGGATTCCCGAGGGGAAATCGCGCCCGTCAAAGCTGATCATGCTGTAATTGTTGTCCCATGGCTCGGCGTAATGAACCATTCCTCTGGTATGAAGAACGAGGTAGAGCTCTTCCAGAGCTGAAGTACCTGCCGATCGCCGTACACTTATAAAAACCGTATCTCCGTCAGTCTCCGTGTTAAGAGTACAGGCTCCCCGGCGTGCAGGAGGCAGCTCGAAACGCTTTTCCAGACCATGCTCATTTGTGCAGTCAGCATAGTACTTTATCGCCTCATCTGCAGTAATATAGAACTTGCCCATGCCGTCGTGAGCGGTCTCAAGGGTGGCGTAGATATTCCCGGCACTGTCGAGGATCTGTCCGGTGACTTTTTCAGGCATGCCCTCCGATGTCAAGGCCTTGAATGCAATTGCACAATCAGTTCCGGCAGGCAGGTTTCCCCCATCCGGGAAGAAGCTGACCTCATAGTCGCCGTGTGAAAAAGGAATTGGGATGAATTCCATGCTCCTGGCCGTCACGACCGAAAGGACCCTCAATTCGCTTTCCGCCGGAAGCCGGAAAGCAAACCTGGAAACAGTATCGTCATCAGTCCTGATCTCTATGAAAAGCTGCGTATTTACCCTCAAACTGAGTTTTTCAGGAATGACTCTTTTGTGGGTTCTTAT
The DNA here is from genome assembly GCA_046260645.1 of Bacteroidales bacterium. Lineage (GTDB taxonomy): Bacteria > Bacteroidota > Bacteroidia > Bacteroidales > VadinHA17 > SR-FBR-E99. The sequence goes on from JBHEOU010000276.1 coordinate 1,502, forward strand.
ATCCTCAAAGATCACTTCCGCCGTCATCCTGTCGCCCTTTTCAAGCCTGAAGCTGACCTTCGTGTTCACCGTGGCTGAGAGGGGTCCTTCAATCCGTATTTGTTTCCTGAAGAGGTAATCGGCTCCGGGATTCAGCATATTTTCCGTATAGCCGCACAGAGTATATTCACCTTCCGGCAGTGCCTGGTCAAGTTCCATATATCCGCTGAAGGCTCCGCTGACAGGCCGTATTTTGACTCTTTTGACCACTGAATCGAGCGGATTAATCAGTTCTGCATATACATACTGGTTTGCCAGAGGGGTATGAAGAACGGCATCGGCAACATGTGCCCTGAACCAGATTGTCTCCCCGGCAATGTACACCGGTTTATCTGTATGAATATGGATCTTTTCCTGGGGGAACAGTACTATCTGTTCAATGATACGGGCAATCAGTGAGTCCCTCTCCGCAATTCTTCCTCGCTGTCCTTCAGTGGCGGAAGAAAAAAGAAACAGTAACACCAGGAG
>JBHEOU010000277.1:0-2005 GCA_046260645.1 Bacteroidales bacterium
GTTAAGGTGAATGCCGACCCCCGGATGGCTGCTCCGGACACTGATGCGCTCATAAGAAACCTTGAGAGGGCCGGGGCTTTTGGTGCGAGGATCAGTGAACTGAATGAAAAGCTTAAAATCATCAGCATTGTGCGGGAAAGCCTTGCGAAGAGCGAGGAACTCATCTCACGTGACCCCGGCTTCGCAGAGACTATGTCAGGAATACATAAGACTGTTAAAGAGGATCTTACAAAGCTTGACGAGGCTTTTGGAAGGAGGCCGGACGGGTTGTCGTCACGGATAAGCGGTTGTCGATCTCTATTGATGGCTTCAGGAGTGCCTTCACAGCAGGAGGAGAAAGGGATGACCGATGCCGAGCCTGCCATACAGGAGGCGGAGGAGATGATTAACGAGTTTCTTGGAGGAAGCTGGGCAAGCTATACTGATGCCCTTAAAAAGATAACACTAACGGGTGACGCCGTCATTCTGAGGTAATAAAAATGCGCCGGGTAGCGGCGCATTTTTTACTTTCTGGCTCTGATGAGCTCCACCACCTCAATATCAAAGATCAGTGGGGTGTAACCCGGTATGACTGTGAAGTAGTTACCATAATAGTCATAATAGCCGTAACCCATGCTCCCATAGGCGAGGCTTGATGGTATCAGCAGCCGGGCCTTGCCTCCGAGCTTCATCTTGGTAAGTCCAATGGCCCACCCTTCAATAAGTTCATATGATCCTACCCTGAACCTGTAAGGTGTTTCCTCCTCTACATTGCTCTGAAGAACCTCATGACTCAGAAACATCAAGGTGTAATATACGCCAACAGAATCGCCTGACTTGATCAGGTCTCCGGTTCCGGGCTCTGTCTCCATATAATAAAGTCCTTTTGAGTCAGGAGCGACGGTGATGTCATGGCTGGCGATATAGTCGGCTATCTGGCTCTTCTCCTCTTCCTCATATTTCTTTGCCGGATTGCATGATACTATGACAACAGCAAGTGTCAGGAGCACTGCTGTATAAAAGGTTCTCTTCATGGCTTCGATCTTCATTTCCCCTTAACCCTCAAATATCGTTCCAAACTAGTTTATTTCCATAATTCTGATCCTGTAAATAAGGATTGCCCTTCCCGGTATCCGGCTGCCGTCACCGGTATGACCGTAGGCAAGGTATGGCGGGATGATGAACCGGTAGTCACTCCCTTTGTTCATCAGTTGAAGCCCTTCGGTTACCCCGCTTTCGGCCCCGGCGTATCCCACCCTGATAGTTTGGGACCCGCTGTAGCATGGGCTGCCGTCAAGGAGGGTGCACTCATAGTCAAAGGTTACATTGTCACCGGTCTTCACCTTCTCTCCACTGCCTTCGGTAAGAATGCTGTACCAGAGTCCGGTATTGGTTTCACTGTAAATTTGCTGGCTCTTGCTTAAATATTCGGTGATAATTCCGCGATCCTTGGTTATAAGTGATTTGTTAAGATCGATGAGTTCCGATTCAGTACGAGCCTTTGAGGAACTTTTGTTGTCAGGCTTGTTCTGACAGCCTGGCCAGAGAAAGATTAGCAGTATCGGAATTATCAGTTTCATTTCATCATTTCTGCTGCAGCCTCTTCCAGCTCATTCCTGTATGATGGAAGAGTGTTCTCAAAGTGGCTTACCACCTCGTGAATGGTTCCCTTCATCTCTCCGCCCGCGGCATTGCGGTGCCCCCCGCCGTTAAAGCACTGGCGCGACAACACGTTTGCGTTGAAGCTCCCTTTTGAGCGAAGCGACATCTTCACGAAACCCGAGCGTTCAACAAAGAGTACTGAAAGCACAATACCCTTCATCGTCAGAAGTACGTTTGCAAACCCTTCGGTATCGCCCTTCACATGGTTAAATTTCTCCAGGTCTTCCCTTGTGAGCCAGATGTAGGCTGTATGGAGCTCCGGGTGGACCACCATGCGGCTGTGGAGTGAATACCCCTTCAGCCGTATCCTGTCCGGGGAAAAATTGCTGAATATATGGTTGAATATTCTCTCCTTGTCTACGCC
>JBHEOU010000278.1:0-344 GCA_046260645.1 Bacteroidales bacterium
TTGCTATGGCTTCAGCCTCGGTGGCAAAAGCTGTAAGGCCGGCCCTGGTTCTTATTGTGTTCAGCAGTGTAAGTGCCTCTGCCTTGTTTGCCTCTCCTCCGATCTTGTTTAGCGCCTCTGCCCTGAGCAGCATTATGTCAGCAAGCCTGATGAGAATGATGTTCTGTTTTGATGGCGTCGCAACTTCATCGCTCACACCCTGCCCCAGGTATTTCCAGATAGCTTTGGGGTCAGCGGGGACAACATCATAAACGAAGTCTCTCCTGAGGTCGCCTGCTTCTATTGACTCCTTCCATTTGACAGAAGGAGCATAGATGGCGTATGCTCCCACAGCATACAGAATT
>JBHEOU010000278.1:354-2005 GCA_046260645.1 Bacteroidales bacterium
CTCCCCCTGGTGAACATGATGCGATCATTGTTGCTGTTGAACTTCTCAACGCAGTTGACAGCAGCATATTTCAGGTCCTCTTCAACCTGATCTAGGATGATCTCCCTGTCAGTCTTTCCGATGAAGATATCCTGATCGCCGGATGTATAGGGCTCTGTAATGAAAGGCACGTCGCCCCATACCCTTGCAAGATAAAAATAGGCCAGGGCCCTTAGGGCATATGCCTGTCCCAGAAGCTGCTTCCCGGTCATGTTGTCTTCCTCGAAGAGATCAGGGATGTACCTGATGGCATAATTGGCCCTGCTTACCATGCGGTAGAGTGCTGACCAGTCAGCCGAAGAGGCCGTATTGGTAAGGTTGTTTGAAAGGAGTGTAAGCGACTCCCCGGTCTGTGCAGTCTGCACATTGTCAGCCCTGCCTTCGCCCCAGTAGCAGAAGTTGTAATAGAAGACTGACTGCGCGGCGTCATAAATGCCGTAAACGCCAGCCTGTGCATCAGCGGCAGTCTTGTAAAAGCCTGAGGCTGAGAAGCTGCTGACGGGGTCCTTGTCAAGGATATCGGTACATGCAGTCACCTGCAGCAGTATGATACCGATTAACGCTGTCTTGATATATTTTAGTTTCATAGCCGTCATTTTTAAAATTCCATGTTGATACCGAATATTACCGTGCGGCTCATCGGGTATGCACCCATATCGACACCAACCCGAAGTCCTTCATAGGAGTTGACCTCAGGGTCATATCCGGTATAATGGGTAAAGGTCAGGAGATTCTGGCCTGTCACATAGGCCCTCAGTCTGCTGATACCCGCCCTGGAGATAATTTTCGAAGGGATGGAGTATGAGAGGGTGATGTTTTTCAGACGCATGTATGATCCGTCTTCCACCCAGCGGTCTGACACCCGCAGGTTTTCGTTTCTGAGCGGGTCATTCCTGGTTGGTGCCGGGTAGTTGGTGACGTCACCCTGCTCCCTCCATCTGTTGAGAGCATCGGTTGACGGGTTGTTGTAGGCGTAGACCATGTTGCGCATACTGTTAAGTTGGCTGTAGATGTCATTCCCGTAACAGAACTGCAGAAAAATGTTCAGCGAAAAGTTCATGTACGAGAAGTCGTTGTTGAAACCACCCGCAAAGAGGGGCTGCGCATTGCCAATTATCTGTTTGTCATCATCATTGATGATGTTGTCATTGTTCAGGTCATCCCATATGGGATCTCCTCCTTTGAACACCTTGCCTGTGGCGGACCCAAAATGCACCTGGTTGACGTTGTCCTCGTCCCTGGAATAGACGCCGAGGAACTTCCATCCGTAGAATACGCCGATCGGTTCACCTTCCTTCAGAATGTGATAGGTACCGTTCCTGATGTAACCGTTTGTGAGCACATCCTGGGGAAGTGATACGACGGTGTTGCGGTTGAAACCTATATTGAAATTGGTGGTCCACTGAAAGGCTCCGTTGAGGTTGTGGGTAATGAGAGAGAACTCCATCCCCTTGTTCGAGATATCACCGATGTTCCTGGTAAGAGAGTAGAAACCGGTAGTTTCAGGTATAGGTACATCAAACAGCAGATCGGTTGTATTTTTTATGTAGAAGTCGCTGACCAGTAAAACACGGTTGTTGAACATGGCCAGATCGACACCCAGGTTGTACTG
>JBHEOU010000279.1:0-1631 GCA_046260645.1 Bacteroidales bacterium
GTAGCCGAAGCTCTCCTCGCCTCCTCCGATGTACTTCTCCTTTCCCTCGAGGTCGCGCATCAGCTCCGCGAAGTACTTGAAGCCTGTCAGTACATTGTAGCTTTTAACACCGTTTTTCTCAGCAATGCGGCCGAGAAGGTCAGAGGTAACTATGGTATAGATGATGTATTCGTTCCCTTTGAGCTGCCCGTTTTGTTTCTTCTGCGAGATGATGTACCATGTCAGCAGGGCACCTGTCTGGTTGCCATTCAGCAGCACGAACTCGTCTGTTGTTTTCCTGACCGCAACGCCCAGCCTGTCGCCATCGGGATCAGTGGCCATGACCAGGTCGGCTCCCTTTTCCTTCGCCAGGGAGACAGCCATGGCAAGCGCATCCGGATCCTCAGGGTTGGGAGAATGAACAGTGGGGAAGTTGCCGTCGGTGACAGACTGTTCCTTCACGGTGTGTACGTTCGTAAAACCATACTGTGCCAGTGCCTCGGGAATAAGTTTATGGCCTGTTCCGTGCAGCGGGGTAAAGACTATACCGATATCATGGTTTCTCTTAATAACATCAGGGTTGATGCTCAGGGCCCTGACCTCGGCAAGGTATTTCTCATCTGTCTCGGCACCCAGCATGATGATTTTTGATTCATCGCCCCCTGTCTTTATCTCGCTCACCGATCTGATGCTGCGCACCTCATCAATGATACCCTTGTCATGGGGCGAGACCACCTGTCCGCCGTCGTTCCATGACACCTTGTATCCGTTGTATTCCTTCGGGTTGTGCGAGGCAGTGATATTTACGCCGGCATCACAACCATAGAGCCTGATGGCAAATGACAGTTCAGGTGTCGGTCTCAGGGCCTCGAAAAGGTATGCCGTGAATCCATTGGCTGTAAATATGTCGGCTGCCACCCTGGCGAAGTAGCTGCTGTTGTTGCGGTTGTCATACGCTATTGCCACTTTAATCGATGACGGGTTGGCGGCGTGCTTTTTCAGATAGTTGGCGAGCCCCTGGGTAGCCATACCCAGTGTGTACCGGTTCATCCTGTTTGTCCCGGCACCCATGATGCCGCGCAGCCCGCCGGTGCCGAACTCAAGGTCCTGGTAGAAGGCGTCAATAAGGCCTTTCTCATCATTGTCAAGAAGGTTCTGAACCTCTTTGCGTGTTGTCTCGTCGAACTCTTCGCCCAACCATGCTTCGGCTCTTTTTCTGATGTCGTCAATATTGATCATTTCCTGTTGATTTTCGTAATACAGTTATTAAGGCTTGTTCGCCAGTGAGGTATGTCAAGGTTGTAGTGTTCCCTGATCTTGCTCTTGTCGAGTACGCTGTAGGCAGGTCTCTGCACCCTGGAGGGATAAGACGAGCTCCTTACGGGAATAACGGAGCATGAGGAGCCTGCTGCGGCTGCTATTTCAGTGGCAAGGTCAAACCAGCTGCAGACGCCCTCGCCGGAGTAGTTGAATATGCCCGGCACAAACAGGTGCCTGTTCTGTATGACACCGCTGATGACCTCCATTATTGCAGCTGCGAGGTCGGCGGCATATGTGGGTGACCCCACCTGGTCAAAGACCACTCCTATGCTTTCTGCGGAACCGACCTTACTCAGGATGGTTTTGACAAAATTGTTCCCGTAGGAGGAATA
>JBHEOU010000279.1:1714-2004 GCA_046260645.1 Bacteroidales bacterium
CGTTTACGATGTTCTCAACGCCTTTGCCGTTGATAAGTGTTGCAAGCTCTTCCTCTTCTTCTGCCTTGTCGACTGCCGTATAGGCGGCGCAGTTGATGACCCATGAGGGTGACAGGTCAGCGATGAAGGCTGCCGTGGCACCAGCGTCAGTTATATCCATCTCGCCGGCGTCGGTAAAGACAAAGTTATAGCCGCTGTAACGTGCTGACCGTTCCCTTAACTCACTCCCGAGCTGCCCTGATGCACCGGTAACCAGTATGGCTGTCATAAGGCAAATGTGAAATTAGAAG
>JBHEOU010000028.1:0-13422 GCA_046260645.1 Bacteroidales bacterium
CACTCCCAAGCCTGCCACTCCCCTCAAGAATTTCTTCCTCCCTGTCAGGGAGAATGTGACTTCGGTCAGGAATAACGGCAGGCCAAGGATCATTATCGGGGCGCCCAACTGTGATGTTGAGGCCCTCGGGTTGCTCGACGAGATTTATCTTGATGAGGCTTTTACCGATCCCTTCTACAGGAATCGCCGTAAGAGCACTATCCTGATATCATCGGATTGCTTCTCGGTAAATGATCACTGTCACTGCACCTCCTATGGCGTTAAGCCCTATACCATGGAAGGTGCGGATATGGCCCTGCTGACAGAAGGCGATTATATTTTTCTGAGGGTCATATCAGACAAAGGGGAGGAACTGGTCAGGCAGATATCGTTTGCCGCCGGGGTGAGTGACCCTGAACGTCTCCTCTTCGCTGATCAGAGGCACAGGGAAACTGAAGCTTTGCTGGCGGAACAAAACAGGGGGCTGCCTGATTACCAGGCTACCGGCAAGATCGTACAGCGGGCCGGTGATAATATATGGGTCAAATATGCCTCCAAATGTGTTTCCTGCGGCGCCTGCACAACAATATGCCCCACCTGCAGCTGCTTCCTCCTTATTGACAAGCCCGATTTTGAGAAGGTAAAACAGATGGATGCCTGCCAGTACCCCGGATTTGAAAGAGTAGCCGGAGGCGAGGACGCTCTCTTTGAACTGCCGCACCGCTTCCGCAACAGGTATATGTGCAAGTATGTATGGAGGCCTCAGAAATTCAATTCACTGGCATGCACGGGCTGCGGCAGGTGCATTGAGGCATGCATAGGCAATATCAACAAGAATGAACTGTTCATGGAACTCACCTGACGATTCTTATGTCCAGCGATACCATTAATATATATAAGCCCCTGCGGGCGACCCTCGAGGAGGTAATTGAAGAATCGCCTCTGATCAAGACCTTCGTGCTGATACCGGATGAGGAATTCGTCTTTAAAACGGGAGAGTTCATAGAGCTCTCCGTTGACGGCGTGGGTGAAGCACCCTTCACACCATCGTCATCACCCCTGGTAACGGACAGGCTGGAGGTCACAGTCATGAAGACCGGATACGTCACCGGAATCATGCATGAGCTCAAGCCGGGAGCTGTCATGGGTATCAGGGGTCCTTACGGACGAGGTTACCCGGTAAGCGAATTCAAGGGAAAAGAGGTGCTTATCCTCGGAGGAGGCTGTGGCCTGGCTCCTATACGGTCACTGCTCTTCACACTTGAGCACATGAAGGATGACCTTGAGAAAGTTATATTATGCTATGGCTCGAAGACACCGGCCGACTGCATTTACAAACCGCTCTTCAGCAGACTGAACAGTATTGACAAGTTTGAAGCCCTCCGTACGGTGGATGTAACCGATGACGACTGGGATGGACCGGTTGGTGTCGCAACTGCACTGCTTGACAAAATTAAGGTGAAGATAGAAAACTCGGTGGCCGTGGTCTGCGGCCCCCCTATCATGATGAAATTCGGGACAATACGGCTTCTGGAGATGGGCTACCGTGATGAACAGATATACCTTTCGATGGAAAAGAACATGTCATGCGGCCTTGGCAAATGCGGTCACTGCATGATGGGTGAGTTTTTTGTCTGTAAAGACGGCCCGGTATTCACTTACAGGGAGATAAAACACAATCCGGAAATATGGAAATAACCTAAAGGGTAATGTCATGAAGGTGGAAATTGATGATCTGAAACAGATCAGATTCTTTGAGAGTTACTCTGATGAGCAACTCAGAACGATTGCCAGTATCTCTTCCATCAGGGAGTTCAAGGTTAAGGAAATAATCTTTGAACAATACGATGAGCTTTCCGAGGTATTCGTACTGCTGTCAGGATCGCTCTCGCTGGGTATCAGCCTGCCGAAGGATAAAAGGATACATCTGGGAACCATTGCAGAAGGCCAGCTATTTTCCTGGTCAGCCGTCTTCCATCCTTATATATCCACTGCATGGGTGATGGCCGTCACCCCTGCGAGGGTTATTGCCATAGATGCAAAGAAGCTTAACGCCGAGATAGACAGAGACTGTGATATTGGCTTCAAGACCATGTCGAAGATTGCACAGACAATATCTCAAAGGCTAAGTGATACAAGGTTCCAGCTCATGAACCAGCTGAACCTCTAGAAATTCAAGCTTATGAAGGTGCTTATAGATATGATAAAACTGAGGGCAGCCATGACGCAGAACCCTTCCCTGGCATTGCCTGAGGCTCTCTGTTACAGCTCAGCCAACACCAACGGCCTCAAGACTATACGTGAGCTGGCCACCTTCAGGTTCACCTGCCGGAGGTGCGAGGATGCCCCCTGCATAACTGTCTGCCCTGCCGATGCCCTTGAGAAAGACAGTGACGGCGTGATCATGCGCCACACTAACCTGTGTGTCTCATGCAAGTCATGTGTCACTATATGTCCCTTCGGCACGATGATGACCGATTTCTTCAGACATCACCGTAACAAAGACCTTTTCTATGATCTGTGTGATCATGAACAGGCCCGCAGGTTTGTTGAAGCATGCCCGCCGGGAACAGCGAGGCTTACTGATGAAAAAGAGAATCCTGACGGGCATATCTACCAGCTGAATGAGAGGGTGCTCATCAGGGACTATATCTATGTGACTGAAAAAGAGTAAAGAGAAAGTATATGGCGGTTAATCTCCTCTATTTCTTTATTTTCCCCGGACTGTTATTTATGGCAGGGGGTTTGCTCTCCTGGTTCGACAGGAAGATAACCGCCAGGGTTCAGTTCCGCAAGGGGCCTCCCCTGCTCCAGCCTTTCTATGATTTCTTCAAGCTGCTGCTCGTCAAGGAGACCATACTGCCGAAGCATGGCTCAGGTTTTATCTTTCTCCTTGCCCCTCTGCTGGCCCTCTTCGGTGCCATTATGGCCGGCCTGTTTATCCTGCTTCCCCTCTTCAATATAGAAACAGGCTTCAGGGGCGATATCATAGTCATATTCTATCTCCTTACCCTGCCGTCGTTCTCATATATCATCGGCGCACTGGCCTCAGGCAACCCCCTGGGTGCCGTGGGTGCCTCGCGCGAGATGAAGCTGATAATAAGCTATGAGCTCACCTTCCTCCTTCTGGTAGCCGCGGTGATAATGAAAAGCGGACAGCAGTTCGACCTTAACAGCATCATAGCAGCCCAGCAGTCGGGCACGCCTTTCATCGGCAGCATATCCGGGGTATTGCTCTTCATTGCCGGTATCTTTTGCCTGCAGGCCAAACTGGCTCTGGTGCCGTTTGACATGCCCGAAGCCGAAGCCGAACTTGCTTCCGGCATCTATATTGAATATTCAGGTCCTCCATATGCGATGATCAAACTGGCAAAATACATAATGCTTTTTATCCTGCCGGCCTTCCTTGTCGCACTCCTCATGAACGGAATGAACCCGGGCATAAACATTGTCTGGCTCATCCTGAAGATACTCGGCATTGTGCTCCTCCTCACCCTCATCAGAAATACCAACCCGAGAGTGAAGATAAAGCAGGCCTCCAGATTCTTCCTCCTTTGGATGAACCTGCTGGTTGTGGTTGCCATAGTGCTGATTGCATTCGGATTATAAAAATGTAGATCGTGGGTTTCAAGGATTATTGTTTCAGGAAATCACTCTGGGTCTTCCACTTCGGCGGAGCATCATGCAACAACTGTGATATTGAGATCCTTGACTGCCTTACCCCGAGGCATGATCTTGAACGGTTTGGTATTTTGCTGGTGGGCAGCATCAGGCATGCCGACGTGCTGCTGGTCAACGGATCAATTAACAGACGCGACAAGGACCGGCTGCTGGAGCTTTATCACCAGGCTCCCAAACCGCTGCTGGTGGTGGCCATCGGCGCCTGCGGCTGCACCGGAGGGATATTTGCCGAGGGCAACACCTTCGCCGGACCCGTTGACAAGATCATCCCGGTGGATGCATATATTCCGGGTTGCCCCCCTAAACCGGAGGCAATCATAGCGGGAATAGTTAAACTGGCAGGTAAAAAATAGCGACACAGGAATGGAAACAGAGGCAGCGATAAATAAACTGACGGAAAAATTCAGCGGTGACACTGTCATGGTGGTACTGCAGAAGGGCAGACGCGCGATTGTCACTATCAGGCATACAGCCCTACTTGCCATTTCTGAATACCTGTATAAAAGCGAGGGCTACCGGTTTATCATAGCCTCCGCCCTTCATACCAGGCGTGGGTTTGAGATCTACTATCACTTCAGCTTTGACGCTGACGGATCAATACTCAGCCTCCATGTGATACTTGACAAAGAGAAACCGCACGTTGAATCACTCTCCAACATGTTCAGCGCATCAAACTGGATAGAGAGAGAGATGCATGAACTCTTCGGAATTGACTTCCTGAATCACCCCAACCAGGAAAAGCTGCTTTCGGAAGGCAACTGGGCTGATGATGTCTACCCATACAGAAAAGAGTTCAAATAATACTCTTACCACAATGAGCAGAAAGACACTCATACCGATAGGACCCTATCACCCGCTGCAGGAAGAACCCGAGCTGTTCAAGCTATATTGTGACGGCGAGATAGTCACGGATATCAAATGGGAGACCGGCTATAACCACAGGGGTATAGAAAAACTCAGCGAGTCAAAGAGTTACGACCAGGTATTCTTCCTCGTAGAACGTATCTGCGGTATCTGCTCAACATCGCACCCCTTTGCCTTTGCCAATGCTGTTGAGGAGATTGTCGGTGTTGAAATCACTGACAGGACAAAATACATCAGATCGATAATCGGAGAACTTGAACGTATCCACAGCCACCTGCTCTGGGTGGGTCTCGCGGGTCATTTCCTGGGTTATAACACCGTTTTCATGTGGGCCTGGAAGTACCGTGAGCCTGTCCTTGACCTCTTCGAGATGATAACAGGCAACAGGAACAGCTATGCAATGTTCAAGGTGGGAGGTGTGAGACGTGACATTGAAAACAGCAAGATCGCGGCTATCAGGAAAGAGATGGCTCTCCTTCGCAAAAAGATCGACCTGCTCACCGGTGCGGTGATGGATGACCCTGTGATTCACGCAAGGACAAAAGGCGTCGGGATACTCACCAGGCAGGATATCATCGACTATGGCGCCGTGGGGCCCACCGCAAGAGCCTCCGGAGTTGATATTGACGTCAGGAGAGACGATCCCTATGCAGCCTATCCGCTGGTCAACTGGAAAGTGATCACTGCCCAGGCAGGAGACGTCTTCGCCAAGGCAGAGGTGAGGCTTCTTGAAATGTATGAGTCAGCCTCAATCATTGAGCAATGCGTTGATGCCCTTGAAAAAATGAAAGAGGGTGACGTCGCCCTGAAGATAAATGAGATACCGGAAGGAATAGGTACGGGCCGGGCCGAAGCACCCAGGGGCGAGGTGTTCCACTTTGTTGTCTCCGACGGATCCAACTCACCGGCAAGACATAAGATAAGGGCTCCCAGCTATACCAACATAGCAACATTCAAGAAATCATGCATCGGGCAGACCATTGCCGATGCGACTATCTCTCTCGCAGCCGTTGACCCGTGCTACTGCTGTACCGAGAGAATGGCAGCAGCCTATGACAACTCTTCAGGGAAGAAAATCCTTAACGCCAACGAGCTTATCGAGCTTTCCATGAAGAGAACATCAGAACTAAGGAAATCAGGTGCCGGTCATGAATGAACCTCTGAAATTATTCGCTGACATGAACACGTGCATGTACCTCCAGATGCTCATAATCATTCCCCTGGCAGCCGGGGTTCTCTTCTTTGCAATACCTGAAAGGTTTCAGACGGTCAAAGGGATACTGGCTCTGGCAACAACCCTGTTTACGGGGTATCTTGGCGTCGCCCTATACTCCGCTGATCCTCAGATGACGACGCAGGGAGAGATTCTCGGCAGGAACTGTATGGCTCTCCTGAATGCCGATATCCTTCAGAATTCCGGAGAGTTTCTCACATTCACCCTCGATGGCCTGAGCAAGCTGATCATACTCTTTATCAGTATCCTTGCCCTGCTTATACTGATTTATACCCTGGTTTATAACAGGACTGCCAGGGTCAGCAACTACTATCCCTGGTTCCTTATTACCCTGGGCTGTTCATACGGAGCAGTGCTCTCTGATAACCTTATCCTCTTTGTAATATTCTGGGGTATCCTGGGCATCACCCTTTACAAGCTTATTCCCGGAAAGGATGAAAAGAGCTCTGCTGCCGCCAAGAAGACCATGATCCTTATCGGTGCGTCAGACACGATCATGCTTGTCGGTATTGCCATCCTCTGGAGACTGACTGACACGCTGAGTATCAACAATATATCGCTGGAGACCAATAACATTCTGACTGTCACGGCATTCCTTGCGCTTCTCGTAGGCAGTTTCACCAAGGCCGGTGCCTTCCCCTTCCACTCGTGGATACCAGACTACGCTGAGACAGCTCCGGCATCGTCTGTGGCACTGCTGCCCGCCTCTCTAGACAAGCTGCTGGGGATATACTTCCTGGCCCGTCTCACAGCCGACCTCTTTATAATGACAGAAGGGATTAGACTTCTTCTGCTTACTGTGGGTGTAATTACCATAATCACTGCCGTGCTGATGGCGCTGATGCAGAACGATTATAAACGGCTTCTTGGTTACTGCGCTGTTTCACAGGTTGGCTTTATGGTACTGGGGTTTGGAATTGGATCGGCTATCGGATTTGCAGCAGGTCTGTTTCACATGATTAATCATGCCATCTATAAGAGCGGACTGTTTCTTGCTGCCGGAGCGATTGAGCGGCAGACAGGCAAAAGCGATATCGGTGATCTGGGAGGACTGTCAAAAGCTATGCCCGTCACTTTTGCTGCTGCCATTATTTTTGCCATGTCTGTCTCCGGTGTACCTCCGTTCAACGGCTTTGCATCAAAATGGATGATATACCAGGGGATAATTGAGTTCGGAGCAGGTGAAGGTATAGCATCAAGCCTCTGGATCGTGTGGCTGGGTCTGGCGGTATTTGGCTCAGCGCTTACCCTTGCCAGCTTTGTCAAATTCATCGGAGGAATCTTCCTCGGAAGAAGAGATCCTGCTATGGCCACAATCAGGGAGGTGCCGTTCCTGATGTGGTTCCCGATGGCGGTCCTGGCACTCTTCTGCGTCATCTTCGGGGTTTTTGCCACAGGAATTATTATCCCGAAACTCTTTACCCCTGTTGTGGGTGCCTTTACATTCAACGGGCTCTGGAGCTCATCGTTCGTTTCACTGCTCGTTCTGATCTCAATCATACTCGGCTTCCTCATTTACCTCGCCACCGGCAGGAAGAAATTCAGGACTGAAGAGAATTTCATCGGAGGTGAGAATGCAGATAAGCTGGGAGCGTCATTCCCTGCTCCCGAGTTCTACAAGACTTTTTCCGAGTTCAGGCTTTTCTCACGTATTTATGAGAGAGCCGAAGCGAAGGCCTTTGACATCTACGATATCTCCAAAAAAGCCGTATTCTGGCTAAGCGGAGGGCTGAGCAACGCTCATACAGGTGTACTTCCCGGATATGTCATCTGGGTCTGTGCCGGACTGATAATCATGTTGCTGATAATGATCTGACAAAATAGAAATATGGAACTGGCAATATCGGTTATAGTGGGATTTATGATACTGGGTGCGATCTACGCCATCCATGCCAGGGATATTCTTTCAGCGGTGATAGCAGGCGGAATCGTCGGATACAGCCTTGTCATCTGTTTCCTGTTGCTGAAGGCCCCTGACCTGGCTATAGTGCAGATAGTTGTGGAGACAATCACCCTCATCATCATGGTGGCAGTGGTGCTTGACAGCTCACGCGTTGAAGCGTACGGCAGGTTTGACAGCCGGACATGGGTCACCGCCGGCACCGCAGTGCTGATGCTGGCAATACTGTTCTGGTTCCTGAAGGAGGCTTCAGCACCTCTTGCTCCGTTCGGAGAGAACACCATGAGGATGGCTGACGCCTACGTCAACGGTGCAGTGGAGAAGACAGGCAGCGTTAACCTGGTGACCGGCGTGCTGTTCGACTTCAGGGGATACGATACCCTGGGCGAGGCAACAGTGCTCGTCACCGCAGTGCTCGGAGTGCTTACGATTCTGAGGATAAGGGGCAAGAGATGAGGGAATTAAGAATTAAGAATTAAGAATTAGGAGTTGGGAATTGAGAATTAAGAATTAAGAGTTGAGAGTTGGGAATTAGAAATTAAGAGTTGGACCTCATGAAAGGGATGACAGTCATAGTAAAGAAGACGACGCAGCTGATTGCGGGGATAATTTTCCTGTACGGCATCTATATAATACTGCACGGGCATCTTACACCCGGAGGCGGATTTGCGGGAGGTGTTATCCTCGCAGGATCGTTCATCCTCCTGATCCTGGCTTTCGGGAGTGATTTCCTGAACCTTTTGAGGGAAGAGCGAGGCTCTACCCTGTATGAAAACCTGGCCATTCTGGTATTTCTCCTTCTGGCTCTTACAGGGCTTTTTGCCGGCGCAAGGATATTCTTTGCAAACTGGCTGCCCCACGGCACACCCGGAGAACTGGTCAGCGCCGGCTTTATGCCTCTCTATAACATATTTGTCGGGATTGAGGTAGCGGCTTCCATCCTTACGATCTTCCTGGCACTGGTAATATTTAAAGAGGAGATAATGAAATGACTGTTTACTGGCTCTGTTTCATACTGTTCCTTACCGGCCTATACGGCGTGATAACAAGGAGAAACCTGATCAAGATAGCCATATCTCTGTCTGTCATGGAGTTCAGCTGTTTTCTTTTCCTGGCGTTGATCGGATACACCGAGGGAGGGGTCGCCCCTATCGTTGACATGGCTGACCCGGTCAAACCCTATGTAGATCCGCTGCCACAGGCAATGGTGCTCACGGCCATCGTGATCGGTCTGGCCACGACGGCCATGCTGATGGCGGTAATCATCAGGATCTACAGGAAATACGGAACCTTTGACATAAGAGAGATAAAAAACTTAAGAGGATAGATGATGAATCCGCTGATACCGCTTCTTGTTGCCATACCGCTTGCAGGTGCCTTCCTGACAATGATACTTGCCAGGTTCATCCCCGGCATCCCCCGGTATATGGCACTTACAACACTGCTCCTTCTCTCCTTCATCAGCTTCTGGCTACTGGTTGAAGGAGGAGGTGCTTCTTCGGTATATACCCTGGGCGGATGGGAACCTGTAGATGGCGTTCCGATAGGCCTTTACCTCATTCATGACGGATTCTCGGCACTGGTGTTGTGCATTATAAGTGTTATCGGCCTGCTGTCAGTGACCTACTCCATCTCGTACATGGCAAGGTACACCTCCGAAAATTACTTCTACTCACTCTTCTGCCTGATGATAGCCGGGATGAACGGGGTTGTTCTCAGCGGTGACATCTTCAACATCTTTGTCTTCCTCGAGATTGCGGCCATTTCATCCTATGCCCTGGTAGCCTTCGGCGTGGAGAAGAATGAGCTTGAGGCAACACTGAAATACCAGGTCCTTGGTGCTGTAGCTTCATTCATGGTGCTTTTTGCCATCGGATTCATCTACTGGAGCGCAAAAACGCTCAATATAGCAGATATCAGGACTGCATTCAGTGAAGGGGGGCAGGGTAACCATTATATCCTTATCCAGATCCTGCTTCTCACCGGATTTGGCCTGAAGGCTGCCATTATTCCGTTTCATGCATGGCTGCCCGATGCACACTCTTCGGCTCCCTCTCCCATATCGGCAATGCTCTCGGGAGTGCTTATCAAAGCCGTTGGCATCTATGTCATCATACGTCTCTTCTTCAACATGTTCGAAATGACAGAGGCGATGGCCATACTGATAACCACTCTTGGCGCTCTCTCAATGGGTGTGGGTGTCTTCCTTGCCATTGGCCAGTGGGATATAAAACGACTGCTGGCATACCACAGTATCAGCCAGATGGGTTATGTCGTCATGTCAGTAGGCATAGGTATGATACTCATGGCCAGGGGCATCCGGAGTGAGATAGCCGCCCTTGCCATCACCGGCGGGATCTTTCATATGATTAACCATGCGGCATTCAAGGGACTTCTCTTCCTCAATGCGGGAGCCATAGAGTATTCTGCAGGCACCCGTGACCTCAGGGAGATGGGTGGACTGGCAAAGTGCATGCCTTTCACCTCGTCAACTTCACTCGCAGCTTCACTGTCAATATCAGGCCTCCCTCCCTTCAACGGCTTCTTCAGCAAACTGATCATAATAGTTGCAGCAGTGATGGGACGCTTTTACTTCCTCGCCGCCCTTGCAGCAATAGTCAGCATCATTACCCTTGCCTCGTTCATGAAGTTCCAGCGTTATGCCTTCTACAACGTGGAGCCCGGGAAGATAAAAAAAGAGATCAGGGAGGTTCCTGTGCCGATGCTCCTGAGCATGATAACCCTCGCCGTAGCCTGCCTCCTGCTCAGTCTCCTGGCGCTGCCGGGCATACGTGAATCGGTTCTGTCACCGGCAACTGACATACTGATGGACCAGCTGAAATATTCCTCACAAATAACAGGCATGTGATATGAGATATGTGACAGTGTTTATATTATCCATGATCTTCTGGCTCCTCATAACATTTAAATTCACCGTGCCGAATATTGCGGCAGGAGCCGTAGCGTCAGCCATCACGGCAGCTATCTTTGGCAGGTATTATTTCCATAATGTCTATAAATTCCTGCAGCCCCGGCGCTGGCTCTGGTTCGTTGTCTACCTGGTTGCCTTCATCTGGGCCTGCATTAAGGCTAACTTCGATGTTGCATACCGTGTGCTCCATCCGGCAATGCCGATAAAACCCGGGATAGTAAAGGTTAAAACCACCCTCACGTCAGAATTTGCCAGAACACTGCTTGCCAATTCTATCACCATGACCCCGGGGACCATCACCGTTGACATCATCGGCGATGAGATGTATATACACTGGATCTATATCCGGTCTGAAGACCCGGCTCTCTATACGAGGATGGTAACCGGAAGATTTGAGGAATACATTAAAAATTTTGCGGAATGACCAGTTTCCTGAATATACTGCTCTACTTACAGATTGCCCTGTGCGCAGCCTGTCTCTACCGTATCATCAGGGGACCGACTATACCCGACCGGATGGTGGGTATTGACATCTTCGGGATACTTGTGGTGGGTATATGCGGCATAATAACGGTGCAGACCGGCAAGGCCTTCATTCTCGATATCGGAATTGCCTGGGTCATACTGAGTTTTATTGGAACCCTTACGCTGGCGAAATATCTCAGCGGGAAAAAACTGAATGAATGATATGGCAGCCATAATCTTAATATCGGTAGGAGTTCTCTTCAACATCTTCGGGTGTATCGGGCTGATAAGGCTTCCTGACATGTACAACAGGTTGCAGGCAGCCACCAAGTGTGTGACACTGGGATGCTGCAGCATACTTCTGGGTGTCATTGTGCATTTTGGCTTCGACAGCGCAGGCTTCAGGGCCCTCGTGGCCATCCCGGTGCTCTTCTTTACCGCCACGGTGGCAGCGCATGCCCTTGTAAGGGGAGCATACCATTTCGGAACGAAAATGGATGAAAAGAGTGTCAAAGATGATTACAGGGAGGTAGTGAAATGAAGTACCCCAAACTAAGAGAGCTTAAGGAGGCAGTGATATCACTGGTCACACCGGCATACACATCAAAATTCCCGGCTGAGGAGCATGTGCCGTTCACCGACTTCAGGGGAAAGCCCGTTGTTGACGATGACAACTGCGTGGGATGTGAAACATGCGCCAATGTATGCCCTCCGCTGGCCATCACCTTTACCGATGACAGGGAGAAAAAGATCAGGACCATCATAAGGGACTACGGCAAGTGCATCTTCTGCGGCCAGTGCGAGGAACACTGCATCACCGGAAAAGGCGTAAAGCTTTCCGACAAGAGCTATGACCTGGCTGTCTTTGACAGAGCCAACAACGTCGAATACCAGGAGAAGGAGCTGCTGGTGTGCGAGAGCTGCGGTGCAATCATTACAACAGTGGAACACCTCCACTTCATGCACCGCAAGCTTGGCCCGAAAGCATTCTCATCGGTACTGAACCTCAACATGCTTAACCGCAAACTAAAACTCGCCGAAGGGCAGGATCTGTCGGCTGAGACAGGCGAAAAACTCCAGAGGAAGGATATGTTCAACATAATCTGCCCCAACTGCCTCAGAGAGGTCACAGTAAAGTATCTTTTCAGAGGTGCCTGAAAAACTCACAGCCCTTCTTTCTCACACCGACCGCAAAATACTCTTTGTCGGTATCGGTAACCTGCTGCGACAGGATGACGGAGCGGGAGTATATATCAGCACCCGGATCAGGGAGACAAAAAATATTAAGGTCATCACTCCGGAGGTAAGCATCGAAAACTATATCGGAAAGATCAACTCCACAGATCACGATACGCTTGTGGTGATCGATTGCGTTCACATGAACATGCCTGCAGGGAGCTTCGACCTGATACCGGTAGAACAGGTCAGTGACCTGACTTTCAATACCCACAACATCTCCCTGAAAAAACTCTCTGAGTTCTTCAGAAATGAGTTGCTGATCCTCGCAATTCAGCCGGAAACTATTGCATTCGGTGAGAATTTATCGTATATTGTACATGAAGCCTGTGACAAAATAATTGAACTCATTAATAAAAAGGAGGTATAAAATGGCCGTTGGATATTTATGCAAGGCGTGCAGGGGACACCTGAAGGTCAAGTCCTCAATAGTGCTCTCTGCCACAAAGATCAACAGTACAAGCAGGGGTCTGGTCTTTCTGGACCCGGAGCTCGGTAACTATACCAAAACGACCCACCCGTCGTTCGAAATGGAGAAAGGCTCAGAGTACCTTATCAACTGCCCTATCTGTCACTCACAGCTCAACAGCATGAAGTATCCTCACCTGGTCAGGATCATCATGATAGATGAGAACGGAAAGGAGTTTGACATCTATTTCTCAGGCATTGTCGGTGAAAACTGTACCTACAAGATCAGCGAGACAGGAGTAGAAAGGACGGGTCCCGACACAAAACTGTACGATAAATATTTTGACATCCCCAGCGAAGACCGGAAGTATCTATAGAAGTCTTAAAGTCGAAAGTCCATAAAGTCCGTAAAGTCTGAAGGATTTGCGATTTGAGATTAAATCTCAAATCGCAAATCGAGAATTTCTCTATTGCCGACTGCCCTCCCCTGCAAACTGGCTGCTTCTCCGCCAGCTGGCGGATCGCCCCTCTATTGCCTAATTTCTGCACCTATCTGACCGATTCTTCCACAATCTTTGGTTATTTTAAACCAACTTTGCAGTAACCAACTGAGGAAACATGAAAACAGATATCGAAGTCAGGTATGCCGCACACCCTGACGATGTAAAGCACTGGGACACTGACCGGATACGAAGGGAACACCTGGTCGGATCTCTCTTCAAC
>JBHEOU010000028.1:13450-13841 GCA_046260645.1 Bacteroidales bacterium
AATACGGGCAGGCGACACAACCTACGAGCTTGATTTCAAGGAGGCCCTCTACCTTGGCAGCGGCGACAGGGATATAATATTTGAAAGCGTGGATGATAATAATCCGGCTCTCTTCTATTTCAACTCCACCCCGGCCCACCGCAACTACCCTGACAGGAAAGTCTCTAAAAATGATGCCATAACCGCGGAGATGGGCTCGCCTGAAGCAGCTAACCACAGGGTTATCAACAAGATGATAGTGAGCCAGGTGCTTGAGAGCTGCCAGCTCCAGATGGGCATGACGGAGCTCAGGCCGGGAAGCGTATGGAACACAATGCCTCCCCACACCCACGGACGCCGGATGGAGGTGTACTTCTATTTCGAAGTGCCTGAAGGCCACGCCGTGTGCCAC
>JBHEOU010000280.1:0-2003 GCA_046260645.1 Bacteroidales bacterium
CTGATAGGCAATGTTGGAATAGGTATAACGGTCAAGGATGACAAAGTATTTTTCTTCCAGCCATGTTTCGATCATGGCCGAGGCATCTTTCCTGTCTCCGGCATAGAGCATGGCGACAAGATATGGATCGACGCTGTCTATGTCACCGAATTCCCCGCGGAGGAAGCGGGCGATTAGTTCACCGAACCAGGGAGAATCCATCCGTGGAAAGTGAATATATCTGCATTGCAGGTTTCGCTCCGCGAACCACTCTTTCAGCAGTGAGATCTGTGTAGACTTTCCTGCTCCGTCAAGCCCCTCGATAACGATAAGCTTCATCTCTGAACTCCTTTTGCTGTAGGTTTAAACTGGTACAAGATGGTATGGTTTTAAAGATAAATATTTAACCCCAAATATAGCATTTTGATATAAGGCTTCAGGCCGGGTTAATCATGAAACTCAGCAATGATTATCTTTATCGGCGTAAAACAGACTGCCATGTTGATAAATACCGGAGGAAGAGTGCTTGATCTTACACGTCCGCGCGTGATGGGTATAATAAATCTTACCGGGGATTCATTTTATCGTGGCAGCAGGTATAACGGCGAGAGTGAAATCATTGATGCGGCAGGAAGGATGTTACAGGAGGGAGCTGATATACTGGACATCGGAGGCTGCTCCACCCGCCCGGGTGCTCCGGAAGTGCCGGAGGAACAGGAAAAAGAACGTGTCTGCCGGGCTGCAGAGCTGATCCTTGGCCGGTATCCCGAAACGGTTATCTCAGTGGATACATACCGTTCCGCCGTGGCTGAGGCTGCCGTGGCGGGTTCGGGAGCGGCGATTATAAACGACATATCAGGCGGAGAGATGGATGATGGTATGTTCCCTCTGGTTATCAGGCTGAATGTGCCCTACATCATGATGCACATGCAGGGGACACCGCAGACAATGCAGCAGAATCCTCATTATGATGATGTTGTGGCTGACATCCTGGTGTGGTTCGGGCAGAGAATTGCCAGGCTTCGGGAGGCGGGAGTGAAGGATATTATAATTGACCCCGGTTTCGGGTTCGGCAAGAATGCGGAGCACAACTTTGAGATATTACGGAGGCTGTCGGAGTTCCGGATTACCGGGCTGCCATTGATGGCCGGGCTGTCACGCAAATCAATGGTATGGAAAACCCTGAATGTCACTGCTAACGAAGCTCTCACGGGTACGGCTGCCCTGAATATGACAGCGCTTATGAACGGAGCTTCGGTCTTGAGAGTGCATGACGTCAGGGAGGCACGTGAGGTGATAACCCTGTTTGAAAAGATTTACCCCGCAGGCATCCTTTTCGATCATAATTCTTAAATTTGTCGCTCACCGCACTTCGGTTTATGCTCGATTTTAACATTCTCGATATCATTGATATATTCATGGTAGCCTTCATACTCTACCAGTTGTATCGTCTTATCAGGGGAACGGCAGCCTTCAGCATTTTTCTCGGCATATTTTTCGTCTACCTCTTCTGGCTGATAGTCAAGGCACTGAACATGGAGCTTATAAGCGCCATCATAGGGCAGGTGATAGGAGTAGGTGTCATTGCGCTGATCATAGTATTCCAGCAG
Organism: Bacteroidales bacterium; assembly: GCA_046260645.1. Classification (GTDB taxonomy): domain Bacteria; phylum Bacteroidota; class Bacteroidia; order Bacteroidales; family VadinHA17; genus SR-FBR-E99. The sequence goes on from JBHEOU010000280.1 coordinate 1,590, forward strand.
GAGATACGACGTTTTCTTCTTGCCATCGGCAACAGGTATATCAGCCGCAACAGGTTTTCATTCGACAGGTATTTCCCTTCAGGAGCGGTTGACCAGACAACCAACCAGATCGTTGAGGAGATAGTTCATGCCACGGAGTCTATGGCACAGTCGCGTACCGGTGCCCTGATTGCAGTGGGAAGAACAAGTCTGCTTGACATCTATTCTGACGGCGGGGAGCTGATTAACGCTCTTGTAACCGACGAATTACTGAAGACAATATTCTATAAGGGATCACCCCTTCATGACGGGGCGGTGCTTATTCAGAACGGAAAAATATTTGCAGCACGCTGTCCACTGCCTTCAACTGATCAGGCAGGGTTGCCTGCCCGCTTCGGCATGAGACACAGGGCGGGCATAGGACTTACAGAGCAC
>JBHEOU010000281.1:0-392 GCA_046260645.1 Bacteroidales bacterium
GTATAAAGCTGACGAACACACCGACCACTTTCAGACGCTCTTTCGGGTCATACACACTTACAGACAAGACCGGGCCGGGTTGGACTGTTGAGCTCTATGTAAACAATGTGCTGGTTGATTATCTCAAGGCTGATGCTTCAGGGTTCTTCACTTTCGAGGTCCCCCTTGTCTACGGTAACACAATGGTGAAGCTAAAGTTCTATGGTCCCTGGGGAGAGGAACGCACCCGCGAACAGAACCTCAGTATACCTTATAACTTCGTTCCGCACAAAGAGCTTGAGTATATTGTCAGTGCCGGAGTGGTGGAGGATTCCCTGTGGAGCCGGTTTTCGAGGGCCAGTGTAAGTTACGGTGCAACACGCTTTCTTACTGTGGGAGGAGGTGCTGAATAT
>JBHEOU010000281.1:432-1986 GCA_046260645.1 Bacteroidales bacterium
CTGTCATACAGGCTGCCTTCAAACATCCAGCTTGACCTCGCTTATGTTCGTTATGACAAGGACCAGAAGGCAATCAGCTACAACTACCTGGAGGAACGCAGGGCATCTCTTTCTCTTCCCGTCAGGATAAAAAAGTTCTCCGCTTATTCCAGGTTGTCATACTACCAGATAGTACTTCCGGCTATGAACTACAGCACGGCCGAATGGATGATTGCAGGCTCGATCTTCGGGGTAAACACCAACCTGACAACTTATGGCGTCTTTGCCGGGACGAATGATCCGGGCGTTTACAGTACTCTTTCGCTGGGCATACGCCTGCCGGCGGAGATCCTTATTATGCCTCAGACACAGTACAATTATACTGATAACGAATTCATGACAGCCAGGTTAAGCATTGAGAAGCGCATATTTGAAAAGGGCTATATCAATGTTTCCTGGGAGCAGAACTTCCGGCATGACATACGCATGGGAGAGATAGGCATGAGGTATGACTTCTCCTTTGCACAGGCTGGTATTTCAGCAAGACAGACCAACAAACAGGCAACATTTGTACAATATGCCAGGGGTAGCATCATCAATGACAGGCCCACCGGATGGCTTAAGGCCGATAACCGCACAAATGTAGGCCGGGGCGGGATTTCAATAGTGGCCTTCATAGACCTGAATGCCAACGGGCGTCGAGACGAAGGAGAGCCAAAGGCCCCGGGACTGAATGTCAGATCGAACAGCGGAAAGCTGGAACGTACAGAAAAGGACACGACCATACATATCACCGGACTTGAACCCTATGTAAAATACTTCATTGAAATAGATGAGAACAGCTTTGAAAATATTTCATGGAGGATAGACCATAAGACATACGCCGTGGTCGCTGATCCCAACATGATGAAACTGATTGAAATCCCTGTATATGTAAGGGGAGAGGCAACAGGCATGGTGATGTTTGAGGAGAAGGGTGCCTTAACGGGACTCGGCCGAATTATTGTCAACTTCAGCAACAGTACAGGCGCCACAGTGGGACGCGCCCTGACTGAGGATGACGGCTACTTCAGCTATTTCGGCCTGGCACCGGGCCTCTACCAGGTGAGGGCAGACACTTCTCAGCTGAGAAGGCTCGGCCTGATCTCCGAACCTGACTCTCTGAATTTTAGCATCATGTCCAACATGGAGGGAGACTATATTGACGGGCTCGATTTCACCTTAAGGAGGAAATTCACAGCGCCTGATACAACGGCTGTACCTGACTCCTTTGCCGTTGCCGACACCATGAAGGTGATTCCTGCTCCGCCTGTGAAGACAGTGGTTAAAGACACGTCATATCTCGTAATCCACGAAGTCACACGCGAACTGATGACAATCACCGAGGACTATTTTGCAGTCCAGTTCGGCGCTTTCCGCATGAAGAGGTATGCAGAGATCATGCAGCAGAAAGTACAGGCCGCGCTTGACAAGAATGTGGAGCTGTTCGAGGAGGACGGATTCTGGAAGGTGAGGATAACAGGATTTGCTGACCGGGAGGAGCTTGACAAATACATCCCCCTGATACATGATCAG
>JBHEOU010000282.1:0-1985 GCA_046260645.1 Bacteroidales bacterium
CTGTTCGGGCGAGGTCTCGTTGTGCCACAGCTGACGCGTGGGGATGGTCTCTGAGCCGCTGGCAAGCCCGTAGGCCTCAAGGTATAGAACTATCCATGTCCGCTTGAACCACTCGTCCATCCATGCGAACATGAATCCTCCCGCACAGCCTGCATCAATCATATTGTTAAGCATCCGCATGTTCTTCTCTCCCTGTTGCGTCTCAGAGTAGCCGCCGTGATGCATATCACTGAACGACTGATGGGCGCTGCCCCAGCTCGAAGGGACACCAAACTCGGCTATCACCAGCGGCATGCTGCCGTAGTGGCCCTTCATGTCATTGAGGTAACCCAGGTAACTGTTGGGCCCTTCACTGTCACTGAAGCTCTGATAGGATGGCTGCTGGCTTATGAAATTCGGATAGTATGGATAGGCATGATAGCTGGCAAACAGCCCGGGCGGGGTGGCGGCCCCGCTTATCTTTGTAATGTCAAATGAAGCCACATCCTCATCGGTGAATATCTCCGTCGGATGGATCAGCGGGTCAAGGGTGGGCCAGCTTGAGAAGCTGACAGGTCTGCTGACCGAGTATTCCGACTCCTCAAATACTATCACCCTGTCAAGCATCTCTGTTACAAATACTTCTGAAGCTTTGCCGCCGGAAATACTGAAATGGGAACCTGTGTATGATGTGGTGCCGGCATGGAATTTATTCGTTGAGTCAACCTCCTGGGGCGCTACCTCCCTGCCAATGATATATGCCGCAGTCCAGCGCGAGACGTCAGTCCTGTAAATACCGTAGGCCTTCCCATACCTGAAGGCGATGTCACCGTTACCGTTGATGCAGTCGATTACCTCTGCAATCTCCCCGCTGAAGGCGGCACGACGGTTAATAAGATCATAAGACGAAGGGTCCGAACCGTCTTCGATCTCCTCAAGCCATATTCCCTGGAACAGAAGCAGTGGCTTGTCGGGGTGCCGCTGGTTGTATTCGGCAAGTTTCTCATAGAAGACCGGCGGATGGAGGGTATAAACCCTGAGCGAGTTGAAACCGGCCTCTGCCATCCGTCTGATCCACTTCTCGTACATCTCAGGCTTGATGGCGTACGCTATCTCACCGGGGAAGTATCCGGGAGGCGATGATCCGAGGTTTATACCCTTAAGAATCATTGACCTGTAGCCGCCGGAGAGCTGCCTTGCGATATGGTCTCCCGACACCCTGAACGGCATGGCACTCCTTGGGGTGAGAACAAAATCGATAACTGTATCGCGGGCAAGGGTGATGTCGGTCAGCCTGACAGGATAATACTCTGTGGCGGTGACTTCAGATGTTACCGGGAAACGGTACGAGGGCTCCGGGAGGCTTATCTCCGGTGGCATCATCACCGGCTCCAGCCCGCTGCCCGAGGAGAGTGGTGCCCCTCCTGAAGTCTTCACCAGCCTCCCGCTGTAGGTCCTCCCCTTGAAGGTGAGGGCATAGATGTAAAGACCCGGGCTCAATGGCGCATTGTCCTGCCCGCAACCGTCCCAGACGACATTATAGCTTCCTGCGGCCACCTCAGGGAAGACCATAACCCTTACCTTCTCCCCAGCGAGGTTGTAAATATTCAGCATCAGGTCACCATCAAGGTTTATGATAAAGGGAATGTTGATGCTGCTGTTGAAGGGATTGGGATAGGGGGTGCCTACCCGGAACTGGCCGGCTACATCACTGTAGGAACCGGTAATCTTCACGGAATAACGGCCGTCGGTGTCTGTCACGACCCTGTATTCCGTTGTGTTGAGAAAAAATGAGACCTTCGCGTTCATGACCAGCGCACCGCCATCGTCGGACACGGTGCCGGTCACAGTGATATCCTCCGCTGAAACGGCCTGAAGCAATGAAAACATGGAGAGAATTATTGCCGCAATCCGGACGGTTACCTGGTTCAATCTGATCATTCTGCTAAAACCTTAAATGCTTTTTGCCTGTTTAAGCTCAAATGTAGCAAAAAGCTCTTTTAATT
>JBHEOU010000283.1:0-335 GCA_046260645.1 Bacteroidales bacterium
GTGGCGGGCATATAGCAGCCACAAGCTCAATCTCAGGCCGTTTCGGGTTCCCCCTACGATCAGCCTATTCCGCTTCCAAACAGGCGCTGCACGGTTTCTTCGAGACGTTGCTGCTTGAACACGGGCGAGATAACATCAGGGTATCGGTGATTATCCCCGGGAGGGTACAGACCATGATATCACTCCATGCACTGACTGCCACAGGCGCAGAACACGGAAAGATGGACGAGGGTCAGGCCGGCGGCGTGACTGCTGAGAAGGCGGCCAGGCAGATACTGAAAGGCCTGGGAAGGAACCGCCGGGAGATACTCGTCGGCAGCAGTGAGCTGCTGATG
>JBHEOU010000283.1:345-1971 GCA_046260645.1 Bacteroidales bacterium
CAATAAAACCCTGCTCGCGTAACATGCCTGCTTTTGTTTCCAATGCAGGGCGGATCAAACCAATGTGACAGCGTTATGAAGATCAAGGGATACATAGTAAGCGGCATTCAGCAGATGGGTGTCGGGGTCAGCGACCTCAGCGAAGCGTGGGACTGGTATATCAGGGTCTTCGGGATGGACTGCCGCATATTTGAGGACGAGGCTGAAGCCCGGCTAATGCTTCCCTATACCGGAGGTGAAACTAGGAGCAGGCATGCCGTTCTGGCCATGAACCTGCAGAGCGGAGGAGGTTTTGAGGTATGGCAGCATAAGGGAAAAGAGCCCGAATACCGTGATCGCGAGACAAAACTCGGTGATCTTGGCATCTTCGCCTGCAAGATGAAGGTTAAGGATATTGAAAATGCATGGCGCTACTGGACTGATAACGGTGTGGATGTGCCTGGCAGGCCGACAGTGGACCCGTCAGGAAAAAAGAGCTTCTTCGTCAGGGACCCGTTCGGCAATATCTTTCATATAGTGGAGGCCACCGACTGGTTCATGAACTTCAGGAAGATCTCAGGCGGGTCATACGGGGCAATCATTTGCGTGACTGATATAGGGCAGTCCATGAAGCTCTATTCCGATATTCTGGGTTATGACCGGGTCATCTATGATGTCACGGGCACATTTGACGATCTCGCTTCCGTACCGGGTGGCGACGGCCAATTCAGGCGTGTGCTGCTGGCTCCCACGAGGCCGTTTCACGGAGGGTTTAATCCAATCTACGGTCAGAGCGTGCTGGAGCTCATTGAGGCAAGAGACCGCGCTGTCACCAGGATCTTTGAAGGAAGACTCTGGGGCGACCCCGGTTTCATCCATTTATGCTATGACATCAGGGGCATGGATAACCTGCGACGGTACTGCAGTGAAGCCGGGTTCCCCTTCACCGTCGACAGCCAGAGGAGTCATGAGGGCCAGAGCTTCGATATGGGTGAGGCCGCAGGCTATTTCGCCTACATAGAGGACCCCGACGGCACACTGATAGAGTTTGTAGAAACCCATAAGGTTCCGATCATTAAAAAGCTGGGATGGTATCTTGACCTGCGTCGGCGTGACCCCAACAAGCCCCTGCCGTCATGGATGATAAGGTCACTCAGATTCTCGAGGGTAAAACCAAATCAGTCGGCAGTTGGCAAAACATGACTGAAGACTGAAGACTGAAGACTGCTACTGCGCCAGCGCCTGTGCTTCCCCCATGACCCTCATGAAGTTGCCGCCCGATATTTTGGCTATCTCATCGCGCTTGTATCCCCGCCTCAGAAGCTCCTTCGTAATATTCTTCATCATCGAAACATCAGTGCATCCTTCAATGCCGCCTCCGCCATCGAAGTCTGACCCTATGCCAACATAATCAATGCCGATTATGTCAACCACATGCTGGATATGGTTTACGGCATCCTCCACCGTAGCCAGTTTGACATATTGTTTCTTCAGGCTGGAGAATTCATTCCAGCGCTGCTCCTGCTGAGCGTCGGTCAGATCAGGCCCCATGGCTATCCACTTCTCGCGAAGCTCTGCGACTCTGGCTTCAAACTCCGGGTTGGGTTCAGGCTGTTTCAGGTAATCACTCAGAATGCAGATATGGAT
>JBHEOU010000284.1:0-1962 GCA_046260645.1 Bacteroidales bacterium
GGATGAAGCCTCCTTACAATATAAGTACCCTGAACCAGGAGGCAGCCCTGGAAAAGCTTAAGGACATCAGACCCATAAGCGTTCAGACAGATACCCTGATAGCCGAACGCAGGAGACTTGCTGAAAAACTGGAGACGATTCCTGTGGTTGAAAAGGTCTGGCCTTCTGATGCAAACTTTCTGCTTATAAGAGTAAAAGATGCAGACTATGTCTATAATAAGCTGATAGAAAATAATATAATCGTCAGAAACAGAAGCCGCGAGGTAAGCGGATGCCTTCGCATTACGACCGGTACCCGGACCGAAAACGACAGGCTAATAGAAGAACTGAAAAAGATTGAAATATAAACCCCATGATCACTGCCACAGTCAGGAATGAAAATTTATCCCCTAAGTGGGTTCTCCCTATAAATCGGGACAAGCTATGTGATCTTTAGAATCAAAACTATTTACATATGAAGAAGGTATTGTTTATAGACAGGGACGGGACCCTGCTAAAGGAGCCCCCGGACCAGCAGGTCGACAGCCTGGAAAAACTGGAATTCATGCCGGGGGTCATCGGCGCGCTATCAGCTCTTGCCCGCGAAACAGATTTCGAACTGGTAATGGTTACAAACCAGGACGGGCTGGGCACACCCGCATTCCCCGAAAAAGATTTCCTTTCCCCTCACAATAAAATGCTCTCCATACTTGAAGGTGAAGGAGTAAAATTCACGGCACAGTTCATTGACCGCTCATTCGAGGAGGATAACTCCCCTTACCGCAAACCGGGTACGGCAATGCTGACCCAATATCTTGCCCAGGGCATTGACCTGGGATCATCATATGTCATCGGCGACCGCCTGACTGATATCGAACTGGCACGCAACCTGGGGTGCAGGTCAATTTACGTCAGCAGTGAAAAAAACGATGAGGCGGCTCTGAGTACCCAAGACTGGGATGAGATACGGAGGTTCCTGAAAAAGATCCCCAGGAGAGCAGCAGTAACCAGGCAGACGAGCGAGACGATGATTGAGACAGAGATAACCCTCGACGGCACGGGAAGGAGTAGTATTGCAACGGGATTGGGCTTCCTTGATCATATGCTTGAGCAGTTGGCCCGTCATGGCAGCATCGATATCAGCCTGAAGGCAACGGGAGACCTCAGGGTCGATGAACACCATCTTGTTGAAGACGTGGCTATAGTCCTCGGGGAGGCCTTAAACATGGCCCTGGGCAGTAAGAAAGGTATCGGTCGGTATGGCTTCACCCTCCCGATGGATGACTCGCTGGCACAGGTGACACTCGACTTCGGGGGGAGGCCCTGGCTCACGTGGGATGTGGTCTACAGGTCAGAGAGGGTAGGTAACATCCCGTCGGAAATGTTCACGCACTTTTTCAGATCATTCAGCGACAGTGCAAAATGCAACATCCATGTTCACGCAGCAGGTGAAAATGAACATCATAAGACTGAAGCCATCTTCAAGGCCTTTGCCAGGGCTGTGAGGATGGCTGTGGCAGCAACGGATAACGGAATCCTTCCATCAACAAAGGGACAGTTATGATAGCGATACTGAAATATAACTCCGGAAATATCATGTCCGTCAGTGTAGCCCTGAAAAGGCTCGGGCATGATGCTGTCATTACTGCCGACCCCGATGTAATCATCAGAGCGGAGAAGGTAATTATACCGGGTGTCGGCGAGGCGGGGTCAGCAATGAAACATCTCAGGGAGAGGGATCTTGACAGTGTCATAGTCTCACTCAGGCAGCCTGTTCTGGGCATATGCCTGGGGTTGCAGCTCATGTGCAGCTCCTCGGAGGAGAACAATACCCAGGGCCTGGGGATATTTGATGCCGTTGTCAGAAAATTCCCGGCCGGAGCGAAGGTACCCCACATGGGATGGAATGATTTTGTCAGCCTGAATGACGATCCGCTGCTGAAAGGAATAAAACTTTCGGATGATGTATACTATGTCCACAGT
>JBHEOU010000285.1:0-1946 GCA_046260645.1 Bacteroidales bacterium
GCAATGATCTGATTATGAGAATATCAGTGAAGCCGGCCGCAAGCACTGGTGTGCCTCAGAAGACCTTTGACACTGAAAAGGGAGAGATGACCGAACTGGAGATTACCGGTCGGCATGACACCTGCATTGCAAGACGGATCCCGGTAATACTGGAATCAGCAGTGGCAATCGGCCTGGCAGACCTGTTGATGATTGACAGGGCAGTGAACGGCCAGAGAGAGAGATGAACGGGCAAACTCCTCAGACAGTCAGCACCAGAATTTTTGTGGAATGACCGGTCACCCGGAACCTGTCATCGATCCTGTAACCCATAACCCATACCACCTCATCTCCCGAAAGCATCAGGAGCACCTTCTCCTTTACCGTTACGGGGATTTTCAGATCAATGAGGAGATCACTAATCTTCTTCATCTGCTTCATGCCCAGTGGCATAAACCTGTCACCCGGCTCCCAGTTGCGCACCTTCACCGGGAAGGCAAGACGGTCGAGATCAATGCAGGCAGTGAGCGGACTGGCCGGTAACGGCTCCCCGTCGGGCTCTGTGATACTCAGGTCTGTGAAGAGTCCTGACATTCTCATCTCATCAAGGGAAGAGAAGAGATAATCAGCCGGTCCCTCCTCATCTTTCTCAGTGATCATTATCCTGCCCCTGTCAGAAAGGATGCGGTGGGTGGAGGTATAGATGTACTTTCCTGTCTGTGCGCTCATCAGGGAGATAATATCATCGGTCTGTTTGGGGGAGATGCCGTATTCCCGGAAGAGCTCGTAAATATGCGGGGCCAGGGGATTCATGGCTGACAGACTCTTTATTTCCGCTTCAAAGCCCTCTTCTGTCTGCCTGAACAGAGTCTCCTTAAGCCCTCCGATATATGCGTCAACAATCTCAGAGGTCGAGGCCAGATGACTCATGGTGTCGGTGATGGCGTTGATGACTCCGGGATTCACTCTCTCCATCTCGGGGATGATCTTGTGCCGGATCCTGTTGCGGGTGTATTTGACCTGTACATTTGAGCTGTCTTCGCGGAAGCATATACCATTCTTCGCGGCAAAGGCGGCGATATCGTCCCTTGAGGCAAACAGCATGGGCCTGATTATGTTGCTGCGGTGCTGACTCATGCCGGTAAGCCCGCTGATCCCCGTGCCCCGAAGCAGGTTGATGAGAAAGGTTTCCACATTGTCATTCAGGTTATGGGCAACGGCCACAGCATCGAATCCCTCGCTGCTTACAATTGAGCTGAACCATTCGTAACGCAGTTCGCGGGCAGCCATCTGTACGGAGATCTTTTTTGAGGCTGCATGGCCAAGGGTGTCGAACTTCATTGTGTGGAAGGGTATGTTGTGCTCAGCCGCATAAGAGGCCACAAACTCCTTGTCGCCGTCTGATTCCTCACCCCTGAGTGAGAAGTTGCAGTGAGCTATCGAATGATCTGTACCCGCCTCCCGGAAGAGGTGGGCCATCACCATTGAATCAACACCCCCGCTTACGGCAAGCAGTAACCTGCTACCCTCGCTGAAAAGCCTTTCACGTTTTGAAAAATCCAAAAACTTTTGAAACATCCCCGTAAGCTTTTTGCAAATTTACGCATCATAAAGGAGAATGCCATTTCCCTGCCATAAAAAGAGGAGTGGCAGAATGAATTCAATAAAAAGGGGTTACTCCTGGCGGGTCAGGCAAGAAATCAGGTGGCTTCAGCCTGAATATGCCGTCAAATAATCCCTCCCTTACGAGCAGCCCATAATCTGCAAAGGCAAAAACGGCAAACCTGAAACCGAGGGCAGCCTTGTTGATTAGCAAAACAGGCTCGAGGGAGAAGGCCAGACGGGTGCTGCCGCTGATGGAATCGTTTCTGAAGCCCCTGACCAGGGTGCTGTTCCTTAAATAGAGATACTCATCGGTATACCTGTTGAATCCCCTTGTGTAATATGCGTTCACGAAAGTCCTCATC
>JBHEOU010000286.1:0-1942 GCA_046260645.1 Bacteroidales bacterium
GGCATGAGCATTAAGACCCCACTGACCGCTATTCTCCTTTCTGTTGCAACTCTTGTTGCAGCTGCCCAGGCATATGACACATCATATGTGGGCATCCACCAGGCTGAGAGCGAACACTATTCGCGCATAACCGGTAATCTTCATACTTCCGTTGAACTGTCGCCCGAAACCCCCTCCCTTCTAAAGAGCAGGAGTGCCGGCACGCTGACACATAAGGTTTATGGCTGGCATCCCTACTGGGCCGATCCGATGGCATATACCTTCTATGATTACAATGCTCTCTCCCATATAGCATACTTCAGCCTTGAGGTTGACACCGCTACAGGTGGATATACAACGCTGAGAGGATGGGACACCACTCCTGTTATCAGCTATGCTCACGCCAGAGGGGTGAAGGTGACGCTGACCGTCACCAACTTCGGGTCGGCACGCAATACCGAACTGCTTACAGATACGGTAAAGCAGTGGAACCTGATCAACACCGTGATCAACCAGCTGCAGTCGCGCAACGGCGACGGGGTGAACTTCGACTTTGAATCTGTTCCGGCAGCGCAGAAGGCCAACATGGTCTCTTTCTGCCGCAGGGCCGTAACAGGGATAAAGGCCGTGCTGCCTGAGGCCGAGATATCCCTTGCCACGCCGGCAGTCAACTGGTCCGACGGATGGGACCTCGGCGCCCTTGCCGGCATATGCGACTACATCATAATGATGGGCTACAACTACTACTGGAGCGGATCATCAACCGCAGGCCCTGTGGCCCCAATATCAGGAGAGACTTACAATATTACAAAAAGCATCAACGACGATTATCTTGCTGACGGGGTGTCTCCCGGCAAGCTGCTCCTCGGGGTGCCGTGGTACGGGTACGACTGGCCTGTTACCAGCAGCATCAGAAAAGCTGCCACAACGGGAACAGGAACATCACGGATATACAACACCGCGCTTGGCCTGGTTGCATCCAATACCAGGATCTTTGACAATTTAACAGGTGTGCCGTATATAAGTTATCAGACAACACAGTGGAGGCAGATGTGGTACGATGACAGCACCAGCCTCCAGATAAAAAGCAATTTCGCCAGAGACATGAATCTGGCTGGCATCGGCATCTGGGCCCTTAGCTACGAAGCCGGAAGACCGGAACTCTGGGAAGGGCTGAAGACAGCCTTTATCGCAGGCTACACCTCATCAGGGGAGAGTCCGGCGGCTGAACCTGCCGGCGACATACAGATCATCCCGAATCCAGTCACTGAAGAATCTGTTATCCGCTACACTATTGCAAAAAGATCATATGTGACGCTGAGGATATATGATACCGGCGGCAGGCTGATTGCCTCCCTGGCCGCGAGGGTGATGGAGCCGGGCTCCTATAGCGAGCCCCTGGATGCCGGGTATCTCTCTGCGGGAATATACATTTGCATACTGGAAACCAGTGAGGGCAGATCAGCCCTAAGGTTCGCAGTAATAAAAACAAAATAATCAGGTCAGTCATGAAACCCGCCTGTACTCCATTTACGGACATCTATGAACATAATCCAGGAGATCTGGGTTTTCCGGTTGTACGGGAACTCTAAAAATTAAATCGAATACGGATGAAAAAAGTATTTTTGGTCTTTGTAATTGCCGGCATGGTTCAGACAATGCAGGGACAGATGCAGGAGGCTGTTGAAAAAATAAGAGATGACTTCAATCTCATGGGACTCTCCGTTGCTACGGTCTGTGACGGGAAGATCACCGGAACATATCATGCCGGACTGCGCGATTTTGAACGCAACCTGCCTGTTAACGCAGAGACTAAATACCGGATCGCTTCCATCTCCAAGTTCGTCATGACCACTGCCATGATGAAGCTTTACGACCGGAAACTGCTTGACCTTGATGAGGATGTAAGCACCTACCTTGGCTTCAGGCTCAGAAACCCGTCGCACCCTGACAAACCCATCAC
>JBHEOU010000287.1:0-1914 GCA_046260645.1 Bacteroidales bacterium
ACGCAGAGCGCTGCGCCGCCGCTCACCTCAGGCAGCGACGAGCTGTCAGAGAGGATGCAGGGCGTGCCACAACGCTGAGCCTCAACCACCGGTATGCCAAACCCCTCAAACCACGGCACGAAGGTAAGCGCCTCAGCCGCTCCGTAGAGCCTGCGAAGCACATCACGCGTAACGGAACCGGTGAACAGTATATCCCTGCTGTAGGGCGATGACTCCACAGCCCTGTCTATCTCCCGGGTCAGGTATAACCTCCTGCCTGAAAGCAGCAACACATGTTCGCCCTTGCCGGCTTTCCTGAAAAGATTGAAGGCAGTTATCACCGCCTCCACGTTCTTGCGGGGAGAGAAGTTGCTGACAAACAGGAAGTAAGGCCTCCCGCCAGTGTATTGCTTGCGGGTCGCTTCAGCCTCCCCCGGCAGGGGAGGCGAAAAGATATCAGCCACCCCGTTGGGCACAACATCAATTCTGTCACGACTGATCCCATATGTTTCCGAGATGTCATCTGCAGAAAACCCGGAGACTGTCGCCACCCTCGCAGCCCTACGGGCAAAGCGCGGGAAGTAATAACTGTAATAAATCCGCTCACACCACGGGATGTCTCCCGGACGGTGTTCATGGTTCAGGTCATGGATCACGGGGATGCACGGCACCCCGGACCTGAGAGGCATAATCCCGTCAGGTGCAATGAACAGACCGGCACCGGTCTTCTTCAGCACACCCGGAAGAAAGAGCTCATGCCATTTGTACCATATGATCGGGTGAACAGTTCGCAACGGTATCGTAACATATTCAACATTATCCCCGTCAACGGGCAACAGATCATATTTCCTGTCGCCGATGAGCACAAACCGGTGTTCAGGATGGTCCCTGACAATACCCCTGACGACCTCAAGGGTGAACCACCCTATGCCGTCGTGAGGCACCGCCCTGAGGGTGCGCGCGTTAATGGCAATTATCATATCCGCCTGCCTGTTCTGAATTACAAATGTGGCAATTAATTTATAAATTGTCATTCTTTTGGATAAAGTGAGAAAATCATCTTGAGGCGAAAATTCCTGGTAAATATTGCGTTCCTGCTGACGGTGAGTCTCCTTGTCAAGGCCTTCTGGGTGCTTGGCATCGACCGTACCGTTCAGAACACGGTGGGAGAGACGGCTTACGGCAGCTATTTCTCCCTCTTCAGCTTCTCGGTCCTCTTTACGCTGCTCCTTGACATGGGGCTCTCTGGTTTCAATAACAGGGCTGTATCGGCTGACCCTTCGAGGGTGAAGCTCTGGTTCGGCAATGTGCTCCTGCTGCGTCTCCTTCTGACAGCAGCCTATTTCTTCGTTACCATCACGGTTGCCCTGGCAATGGGTTACCGTGAGGGACAGCTGTCGATGCTGCTCGTGCTGATGCTGAACCAGGTGATGGCCTCCATGATACTGTGGCTGCGTTCCAACATAAGCGGCATGCAGTACCTCCTTCTCGACAGTCTTCTGTCGGTGGCCGACAGGCTGGTTATGATCATCATCTGCTCTGTGTTGCTCTGGGGGGGTCTATCGGAGGAGCCGTTCCGGGTGATGTGGTTTGTCGGCGCGCAGACAGCTGCCTATTTCATTGTCATGTGCCTGGCACTGGTCATCGTGGTCCGCAGGGGGGAGGTATCAAAGGTGAGGCCTGATGCAAGGGTGCTAAAAAGCATCATCATCACCGGGCTGCCTTATGCCGCTGTGGTTTTTGCCATGACACTCTACTGGCGCATCGATGCGGTGCTTATCGAGAGGCTACTGCCCGACGGCGCCAGGGAGGCTGGCATCTATGCCCAGGCTTTCCGGCTCTTTGATGCCTTTGCCATGATACCTGTCATGTTTGGCGGACTACTCCTTCCCATCATGTCAAGGGAGCTGGCTGCAGGCAGCGACATAAAGCCCC
>JBHEOU010000288.1:0-1900 GCA_046260645.1 Bacteroidales bacterium
AATTCCCCTGCCGTACTCCTCGGTTGAATCGATTAATGCAGGCATCCCTTCGTTCTGTCCGGTGATGTAGATATTGTATTTGTTATCATTGAAATTGATATCATAAACGCCTGCGCCGTAGTATTGTCCCAGGTGGCCCCATGACCATCCGTCAGGGGCGGGATTGAATTCATAGATCGATTCGGCGGCTGCAACCCGCCCTCTGACACGCTTCACTCCGGCAGCCGAAAGAGCCGCCACCCATTGTCCGGTCACATTTCCGTAGTGTTCGGTGAAATACCCGGATCCGAGCGAAGGATCGCCGCCACCTTTAATAATTACGTCACCTTCAACTATTCCTCTCCGTTTGTTAAACTTACCGGTTATGTAGATGATAGTTGAGTAGCGATAGTCCGGACCAAGGAGAGACAAGGCTGTTGAGGTGGGATAGAGCTTCATCACTGATGCTGATGCGAGGTTGCGGGCGGCATCATAACCGAAGATGATCTCGCCGGTCAGAGCATCGGCAAAACAAAATGAGTAAGATGTTCCCGTAAGGGTGGTGTCGGCCAGGATAGTGTCCATGACGCTTTGCTGTCCGGCAAGTGTTGTTACCGTAGCAGAGACGATGACACAGGCCGCGAATGTTTTGATATTCATACAGGTTTATTTTGTTCCATTGTTGAAAGCAGTCCGCATGCGGCACTGATATCCTCTCCCCGGCTGGCGCGTATTGTTGCGGTGATACCCCTGGCATTCAGGCTGTCGCGGAATGCCTCCATCTCTTTCAGGCCGGGACTGCTGTATTCCGCACCCGGAATGGAGTGAAAGCGGATCAGATTGATGCGGCAGCGGATGCCGTTGAGGACCCTTGCCAGCTCCTTTATGTGAGCCGGGGTATCATTTAATCCCTTGAAGACAATGTATTCAAATGATACCCTTCTCTGCCTGCCAAAGTCGAAAGCCCTGATGACGTCAAGGATCTCCCTTACGGGATGGGCCTTCTGCACAGGCATGAGGGCCTGGCGCTCATCATCAAAGGGAGAGTGAAGGCTGACGGCAAGGTGGCATTTTGTCCCTTCAAGGAACTCCCTGACCCTCTCAGTGATGCCAACGGTGCTGACGGTAATGCGTGTCGGGCTCCATCCGTAACCCCATTCGGAGGTGATGATCTCAAGGCTCTTAAGTACCTCCCTGAGATTGTCAAGAGGCTCGCCCATGCCCATATAGACAATATTGGTGAGGGAGTCATGTTCGGGCAGGCTCCTGAACTGGTTCAGTATCTCACCCGAGGTCAGGTTACCCTGGAAGCCCTGTCTTCCGGTCATGCAGAAGCGGCATCCCATGCGGCATCCCGACTGCACCGAGAGGCATACTGTGGCGCGGTCGCGGTCAGGAATATAAGCTGTCTCGATGAACCTGTTATCGTCCAGTCGGAAGAGGTATTTCCTGGTGCCGTCTACGGAAGCAGCCTCTGATGCCGGCGGGGTAAGGCCTGTCTCATACCTGGCCCCGAGCAGGTTGCGCGCTTTCAGGGATAGATCCGTCATGGCGCCGATCTCGGGAGCCCCTCGCTTATAAAGCCAGCCCGCAAGCTGCCGGGCAGTGTAAGACGGCAGTGATTCTGCTGCCGTGATGGCAGCAAGCTCACTCAGCGTCTTCCCGAATAGTCTCTCGCCCGTCATCAGAAGCGGTATGCTGCCTTATCCAGGTCTTTGACGCTCCGGAAAGGCCTGGGAGGCTTCAGCTCAGCGTTGAGGAAGTTATAGATATCAAGTCTTATACGCCTGGCCTCCCTGTAATCCATCCTGTCAAAAGAGTGCCCGCCGGGCATATCCTCGAAGATCTTGTAGCTGAAGTTTTTCTTATCGGCGGCCTTGAGTGATTTGATCAGGTGCTCAACCTCCAGCACGTTCACGTC
>JBHEOU010000289.1:0-1455 GCA_046260645.1 Bacteroidales bacterium
CTGACATTGGCAAGCGGTGAAGACCGTGATGTGTCAATACCAAACAATGCCCTGGTGGTGGGTGAGCCGGTAAGAGCCTTTTATAACTATGAGGCTGACGGCTGCTGGTCTATAGCCGAAGCTGAAATGGCTGCCCTCTATAACCGCATCCCTGGCAATATCAAAATAGTTGACGTCAATAATGACACTCTCATCAATGACCTTGACAAGAGACTGTACAATAAGAGTCCACGGTTCATTTTCAGCTGGAACAACTCCTTTTCGTACAAGGGATTTACCCTGTCCGGCCAGCTCTTTGCACGAGTGGGTCAGTGGATCCAGTATGCCTACAACACCGCCTACAGGCCGACAGAACAGGACGGATCACCGGACGTCGACTTCTGGACGCCCGAGAACCAGGATGCAAAATTCCCCCGGCCGGGAATAGCATCTCAGAATGACATGCCGGCACTGGCTTTCGAAAAGGCATCATACCTGAAACTGAGGGAGGTCACGCTGGCTTATAATCTTCCCCGGAACCTGACATCGGGAGCAGGGATAAGCAATATGAGGATCTATTGCTCGTTGCAGAACCACTTCACTTTCAGCAACCTCGATAACTACGATCCCGAACGCGGCGGTAGCATCACAAACCCTATGGCAAAACATGTTGTGTTTGGCCTCAATTTAGATTTTTAACGGACTGTCCGAAAAACCTATATGATGAAAACAACAATAAGAAATTTCATAATCGTGCTTGCGCTGCTGATGGTGGCAGGCACTTCATGTACGGACTTCCTTGAGGAAAACAACCGTACAAGTAACACTGAAGATATCCTCTACTCCTCCAAGAGTGGGATTGAAGGACTCGTTGCCGCAAGTTACTCATACCTGAGGGGCTGGTACGGCAAGGAGGCTGCTATGGGTCTCAGCGAGGGCGGTACTGACACCTGGCTTACAGGGTATGACAACAGGCAGAAGGTCCTTATCAACTACTCGGGCATCAACCCTGAAGTTGCAAGCTCAACACGCGAGACGATGAATGCATGCTTCGACGAATACTGGGAGATGCTTTACACTGCCGTCAACGTATGCAACACAGGCATTAAAGCCGTGAGTAATGCAGGCGAACAGGTCCTCTCGGCACTTGAAAGGGATCAGTTCCTCGGAGAACTGAAGGCCCTCAGGGCTTTCTATTACTGGCACCTGGTTGAGACGTGGGGCCCTGTTCAGATAAACAGTGAACCGGTGAACAGCATCTCAAGCCTGGCATACCGCTCGTCGGAACAGGATGTCTATGCATTCATGATTAATGATGTCGATGAGGCCGTCGTGCACCTCCAGGCCAGAACAGCCAAGACAGGCCGGATCAACCTGTGGGCAGCAAAGGCTCTGCGGGCACGACTGCTGATCTATAAAGCCAGCAAGTTCAATGATGCTGCCGCGTACACTGCTGCAGCAGCCCAGGCTGAGGAG
>JBHEOU010000289.1:1465-1889 GCA_046260645.1 Bacteroidales bacterium
TACGCCGACTGCTGGCTGGGATCAAGCGAAGACGGGGTAAATAACAGGGAGGTGATCTGGCACGTAGACTACTCAATAGAGCTGGCATTCAATATCCTGCCTCCGAGGCTTAAGCTCGACGCCAGCAACAACCAGATGAGATGGTCAGGGATGATACTCAGAAATGCAGCCAACGCCATCGGTGGCAATCCGGCACACCTGATGTTCACCGGCGTCTGGAATGCCGTCCCTGCTACATCAGCGATCCTTAGACGGACTGACACTGAAAACAATAAAAACATCACTTACAAGGGAGTCGTTTATAATGTAGGACTGAGCTACCAGCCTTATTCAAAAGGGTTTACGAGGTTTGTGCCTTCGGGCTACCTTCTTGACGTGTTCAACAGGGAGACTGACCAGCGCTACCAGGCCTCGTTCCGTGACG
>JBHEOU010000029.1:0-13695 GCA_046260645.1 Bacteroidales bacterium
GCACATTGGGTGGTACTGCCACTGGCCTCTACCCTGCACATGACAACGACAGGGTCAAAGGAGCAATACGAGATGTCAGTCATCCCTATAGCGCTGACGGAGGGCTGGCTGTATTATACGGCAACCTGGCACCAGATGGATGCATAGTGAAGACAGCCGGCATCGACAGTCCGATGTTCAGCTTCAGCGGCAGGGCGGTGACCTTTAACTCCCAGGAAGAAGCCGTCACCGGAATACTGAACGGGAAGGTGACCGGGGGCGATGTTGTTGTGATCCGCTATGAGGGCCCGCGCGGCGGACCGGGCATGCAGGAGATGCTCTACCCTACCTCCTACCTTAAATCCAGGGGGCTCGACAAAAAATGTGCTCTCATAACCGACGGCCGCTTCTCGGGAGGCACGGCAGGGCTCTCGGTGGGACATGTCTCCCCCGAGGCAGCGGCCGGAGGGGCAATTGCCCTGGTCAATGATGGCGATATCATTGAGATCAACATACCGGGAAGACTCATCAGACTGGCAGCCACTGAAGAAACTCTGGTAGAGAGACGTCGCGAAGAGGAGAAAAAGGGAGACCAGGCGTTCAGCCCTGCCGGCAGAAACAGGGTCATTCCGTCGTCTCTGAAGGTATATGCTGCCCATGTGAGCTCGGCAGACCGGGGGGCAGTACGGATAGTTTAACCACTGAAAATGATCTATGAAAGAAAAGACAAAGACAACCCATAAACAGACTGATGACGACGAGGGATCACAGGTCTCCGGAGCCGAGGCACTCCTTAAATGTCTGATTGAGGAGGGCGTTGATACAATATTCGGTTATCCCGGGGGAGCGATTATGCCTGTCTACGACAAGCTGCTTGATTACAGTGACAGGCTCAGGCACATCCTCACCCGCCATGAGCAGGGAGCTGCTCATGCCGCACAGGCATATGCCATGGTAACGGGAAGAGCCGGGGTATGCTTTGCGACATCAGGACCGGGAGCAACCAACCTCGTGACAGGCATAGCCAATGCCTTCCTCGACTCCGTGCCGGTGGTGTTCATCACGGCACAGGTGACATCGGGACTTATCGGCACTGACGCTTTTCAGGAGACTGATATACTCGGCATCTCGATGCCTGTGACAAAGTGGAATGCCCAGGTCAAGAAGGCACAGGATATCCCCGAAGCCATCGCACGCGCCTTTTACATTGCCAGGTCGGGCCGGCCGGGCCCCGTACTGGTTGATATCTCGAAGGATGCACAATTTGAAAACCTCAGCTATAGCTACCGGAAATGCACATATATAAGGAGCTATAACCCGGTGATCCCTCTTCACATGAGGGATATTGAATCGGCGGCCGTCATGATCAATCATGCGGAGAAACCCCTTATCCTGGCAGGCCACGGGGTTATCCTCTCCGGTGCCGCTGATGAACTGAAAACACTGGCCGAAAAGGGAGGTATACCCGTTGCAGCAACTCTTCTCGGACTGCCGGCCTTCCCGCAAAAGCACAGGCTTTACGCAGGAATGCTGGGCATGCATGGCAACTATGCCCCCAATGTCCTCACCAACCAGGCAGACCTCATTATAGCAGTAGGTATGCGCTTCGATGACAGGGTCACAGGCAACCTTAAAAAATATGCACCTGATGCCAGGATAATCCATATCGAAATTGACAGGGCGGAGATCAATAAGAATGTGAGGGTCGACCTCGAGATCAACAATGATGCACGTGAAGTCCTTACAGCTCTCATTCCCCTTGTACGTGAGACCAGCCGTGAGAAATGGATAAGGGAATTCCGGATCCTCGACAGGGTGGAATTTGAAAAGGTGATCAAACCGGAGACAGAGCCCGGCGAGGGTGAAATCAGAATGGGCGAGGTGGTGAAGGCAGTCTCGGACCTGACAGACGGCGATGCAGTCATAGTCACTGACGTTGGACAGCATCAGATGGCAGTGGCACGCTACTACCGTTTCGGTGAGAAGAGCACGCTGGTGACCTCAGGCGGGATGGGCACCATGGGATTTGGCCTTCCGGCATCGCTGGGGGCAGCATCAGGAAATCCCGGCAAACCGGTTGTTGCCTTTATCGGTGATGGCGGCTTCCAGATGACCGTGCAGGAGCTGGGCACCATAATGCAGTATCAGATCCCCGTTAAAATAATTCTCCTCAACAACAGCTTCCTGGGCATGGTACGCCAGTGGCAGCAGATGTTCTTCAACGGAAGGTACGCCTCTACTGAGATGGCAAACCCCGATTTCGTGGTGCTGGCCGGAGCCTACGGCATCGAGGCCCGCAGAGTGACGCACCGTGAGGAGCTCAGCACGGCAATCGGGACAATGCTCGCTGCCGCAGGCCCCTTCCTGATGGAGGTGGCCATAAGCAGGGAAGCAAATATCCTTCCAATGGTCGAACCCGGTGCATCAGTCTCAGAAGTAACACTAACATACAGATAAATATTATGCAACAGGAATATACAATATCGCTCTTTACTGAGGATCATATAGGAATTCTCAGCCGGATAACGCTTATCCTTACGCGGAGGCAGATAAACATAGAGAGCATCACTGCCTCGGAATCTGCCGTCAAGGGCGTACAGATGCTTACAATGGTGGTCACCACTACCCCTGACATGGTGAATAAGGTTGCAAGACAGATTGAAAAACTGGTCGATGTCATCAAGGTATTCGTGCACACCTCCCCTGAGATAATATGCCAGGAGATAGCCTTGTATAAAGTCGCAACAAAGGGGCTTATGTCAGGCAGCATGATTGGCGATCTCGTGCGGAAACATCATGCCCGCATACTTGAAGTGACGCCCGAATACATCGTTGTCGAGAAGAGCGGCGACAAGGCAGAGATAACTGATCTCCTGGTCGTCCTTGAACCCTGCGGCGTGCTTCAGTTCGTCAGGTCGGGCAGGATAGCAGTAACAAGACAGGTCAAGGAGCTGAATGCATACCTGAAAGAGATGGAGGAAGCCGAACGTGGCAGAACTGAAACACTGGAAGTATATAATTAACTGAATTACACTAATATAACAATAAACAATTATGGCACAGATCGATTTTGGAGGAGTAACAGAGACTGTTGTGACGAGGGAAGAGTTTCCACTCTCAAAGGCACGTGAAGTATTGAAGAATGAAGTTGTAGCCGTCATAGGGTACGGTGTTCAGGGGCCGGCACAGGCTATGAACATGAGAGACAACGGCATCAATGTGATTATCGGGCAGGCGCCCGAATTCAAAAATGACTGGGACAGGGCTGTGGCTGACGGGTTCGTTCCCGGGACCACCCTCTTTGGTATTGAGGAGGCCGCTGAGAGAGGCACCATCATCCAGTACCTTGTCTCCGATGCAGCCCAGAGGACCCTCTGGCCCCGCCTAAAACCTCATCTTACAGCCGGCAAGGCGCTCTACTTCTCTCACGGCTTCTCCATCACTTATAAGGAGCACACCGGAGTGATTCCTCCCCCTGACATTGACGTCATCCTCTGTGCTCCGAAAGGTTCAGGAACCAGCGTCAGACGCAACTTCCTGGCCGGCGCCGGCATCAACTCAAGTTACTCCGTCTTTTATGATCATACCGGCAGGGCTGAAGAGCGTGCCATTGCCCTCGGCATCGCCATTGGCTCAGGATACCTCTTCCCCACCACTTTTGAGAAGGAGGTGTTCAGTGACCTGACAGGTGAGCGAGGCGTGCTCATGGGCGCCCTCGAGGGTATCATGGAGGCACAGTACCAGGTTCTGCGTGATAACGGCCATTCGCCGTCAGAAGCCTTTAACGAGACAGTCGAGGAACTGACACAGAGCCTCATAAGACTTGTAGACGAGAAGGGTATGGACTGGATGTATGCCAACTGCAGCGCCACGGCACAGCGCGGCGCGCTCGACTGGAAACCAAAATTCAGGGAAGCAACACTGCCTGTCTTCAGGGATCTGTATGACAAAGTCAGCTCAGGAGAAGAGTGTGTCAGGGTACTCACCTCAACGGGGTCGGACGACTACCGCGAAAAGCTTGATGCGGAGCTCAGGGAGATGGGCGGATCAGAGCTCTGGAGAACAGGAGCGGCAGTGAGAAAACTGAGACCTCAGAAGTAACAACCACGAAACAGAAATTATGGAAAACAACAGGGTAATAATTTTTGACACAACCCTCCGTGACGGTGAGCAGGTGCCGGGATGCCAGCTCAATACGGTTGAGAAGATTGAGGTTGCCAGGGCCCTCGAGGCACTGGGAGTAGACGTGATCGAGGCAGGGTTCCCTGTATCGAGTCCGGGCGACTTCAGGTCGGTGGTGGAGATATCAAAGGCAGTCCGTAACCCGGTCATCTGCGCCCTCACAAGAGCCGTGAAAAAGGATATTGAGGTAGCAGCCGAGGCACTTAAGTACGCAGAGCGAAAAAGGATTCACACAGGAATAGGCACATCACCCTACCATATCCAATACAAGATAAGGACAACGCCTGAAGAGATAATAAAAAGAGCTGTCGATGCCGTTAAATACGCCAGGAAATTCGTTGATGACGTGGAATTCTACGCTGAGGATGCCGGCAGAAGCGACAACGCATATCTCGCGAAGGTGATCGAAGCTGTAATAAAAGCCGGTGCAACAGTGGTGAACATTCCTGACACAACGGGTTATTGCCTCCCTGAAGAATACGGCGCCAAGATCAGGTACCTCGTTGAAAATGTCCCGAATATTGACCGGGCAATCATCTCCACACACTGCCACAATGACCTTGGAATGGCCACCGCCAATACCATGATGGGCATCATCAACGGAGCCCGCCAGGCGGAGGTGACCATCAACGGCATCGGCGAGAGGGCAGGCAACACCTCGCTTGAAGAGATAGCAATGATCATTAAGAGTCATCATGACCTGAACCTGTCAACCGGCATCAACCCGAAACTTATATTCAGCACCAGCAGGCTGGTATCCACACTGATGAGCATGCCCGTACAGGCCAACAAGGCCATCGTTGGCAGAAATGCCTTTGCTCACTCGTCAGGGATACACCAGGACGGCGTTCTCAAAAACCGTGAGAACTATGAAATCATTGACCCGAAAGAAGTGGGCATAAGGGAATCATCAATCATCCTCACGGCCCGCAGCGGAAGGGCAGCACTTAATCACAGGCTCGACCTGCTGGGCATTAAGCTGGGAAAGGAGGAGCTTGATGAGATCTACCACCGCTTTCTTATTCTTGCTGACAAGAAAAAGGAGATCAATGACGAAGACATCAAGATCCTGTCAGGAGAGGTCTTCAGGGGAGAGAAGAGACTCAAGCTGGAGTCGTTGCAGGTTCTCTGCGGCAACTCGGTCACCCCGGTGGCTACCGTAGGCGTGAGTATCAACGGTGAGGTACATACCTCCACCGCCCCGGGAAACGGCCCGATTGATGCGGCTTTTACCGCCGTCAAACACCTGATCCATGAGAACGTACACCTCGAGGAGTTCCTGATACAGGCAATCACACGGGGCAGTGATGACTTAGGCAAGGTCCATATCCAGGTTGAGCATGACGGAAAGATCTTTTACGGTTTTTCTGCCAACACGGATATAATTACAGCCTCGGTTGAGGCATTCATTGATGCTGTTTCAAGAATTGACAATGGAACCACGGACACTGTTTGACAAGATCTGGGATGCACATGTTGTGAAGTCTGTTGAGGACGGTCCTGATGTGCTTTATATCGACCGGCACTATATCCATGAGGTCACCAGTCCCCAGGCCTTCCTGGGTCTGAAGCAGCGGGGCGCAGGGGTTTTCAGGCCGGAAAAGACGACAGCCGTGGCAGACCACAACATACCCACCACAGATCAGCATCTGCCGATTAGAAATGCCGTCTCACGGGCTCAGGTGGAGGCGCTGGCAGAAAACTGCAGGGCCACAGGTATCGAGTACTTCGGAATAGGCCATCACAATAACGGTATTGTACATGTCACAGGTCCCGAGCTTGGAAAAACCCTTCCGGGGATGACAGTAGTATGCGGCGACAGTCACACATCAACCCACGGAGCCTTCGGCACCATAGCATTCGGCATTGGCACCAGCGAGGTTGAGATGGTGCTGGCGTCACAGTGTATCCTTCAAACCAGGCCTGCAAGGATGAGGATAACCGTCAACGGGACACTCCAAAAGGGAGTGACCTCCAAGGATCTGATACTTTATATCATCTCCGCCATTTCCACCGGCGGCGCAACGGGGTACTTCGTGGAATATGCCGGCGAGGCTATCTCCCGGCTGAGCATGGAAGCAAGGATGACTGTCTGCAATATGAGCATCGAGATGGGTGCGCGCGGCGGCCTGATAGCACCTGACGAGGTCATCTTTGGTTACCTGTCGGAAATTCCGGCATTCAACAGTGATCCGGATGCCGTGCGCCTGCTTGAGAAATGGTTCTCACTGCGTACGGACCCGGGCGCACACTTTGACAAAGAGCTTGAGTTTGATGCATCATCAGTACCGCCAATGATCACCTGGGGCACAAACCCCGGGATGGGAATGGCTGTCGATGGAGTAATCCCTTCTGAAGAGCAACTCAGCCCCTGCGACAACGGTTCTTACCTGAAGGCGCTTGATTACATGGGCTTTAAACCTGGAATGAAGCTCCTGGACCACCCTGTTGACTATGTCTTCCTGGGTAGCTGCACCAACGGCCGCATTGAGGATCTCAGGGCCTTTGCCAGTATGGTTGAGGGAAGGGAGAAAGACCCGGGGGTCACGGTGCTCATCGTACCCGGATCACAGCAGGTTGCACGCCAGGCAGAGAAGGAAGGGCTTACAGAGATATTCAGAAGAGCAGGATTTGTGATGAGACAACCCGGATGCTCATCGTGCCTCGCTATGAATGATGACAAGATACCGTCAGGCAAATATGCGGTCTCAACCTCGAACCGCAACTTCGAAGGTAGACAGGGACCGGGGGCAAGAACCATCCTCGCGGGACCGCTCACAGCTGCTGCGGCAGCGTTGACAGGAAGGATATCTGATCCCAGG
The DNA here is from genome assembly GCA_046260645.1 of Bacteroidales bacterium. Taxonomy (GTDB): domain Bacteria; phylum Bacteroidota; class Bacteroidia; order Bacteroidales; family VadinHA17; genus SR-FBR-E99. The sequence goes on from JBHEOU010000029.1 coordinate 6,984, forward strand.
GAACTGAGGCGGATTTGTGATTGATAAATACCTGCAGGCAATGAAACTTACATGAGCAGTAACCCGCAAAAGAAAATGATTATTTTACTACATGTAAGTTCCATTAGACCAATAGAATAACAATTAAAAATCTAATGAAAAGAAAAGAATTTACCATACTTGAATCTACATGTGTCCCCTTGCCCCTGGCCAATATAGACACTGACCAGATCATCCCGGCAAGGTTCCTCAACTCTACCACCAGGGAGGGTTTCGGTAAGAACCTCTTCTGCGACTGGAGATATGACAGGGAGGGAAAAAGGAAAAAGGATTTCATCCTCAACAGACCGGAATACGGGGGTAGTATCCTGCTTGCAGGCACAAATTTCGGATGCGGGTCTAGCAGGGAGCATGCTGTATGGGCCATAGCTGACTATGGCTTCAGGGCAGTGGTTTCAGACTCCTTCGCGGATATTTTTTCCAACAATGCCCTGAATAACGGCCTTCTGCCGGTGGAGATACCCGCAGAAACGCTTGGCATACTAAATGAACAGATAATAAGTAATCCGCAAACGAAGGTGAAGATTGACCTTGAGAAACAGGTTCTTTCATCGGAAGAGGCAGGCATATCAGTCAGTTTCGCAATAAATGCCTTTAAAAAGGAGTGCCTGTTAAAGGGGCTTGACAACATAGACTACCTGCTCGGTATCAGGGACGAGATAACGGCATTTGAAGAGAGGAGGTCATCATGAGAATTGAGATACTTGATACAACACTCAGAGACGGCGAGCAGACACAGGGCGTCTCCTATTCGCCCATCGAGAAGCTGCATATTGCCACCATGCTCCTCAGGGAGCTGAAGGTCGATCGCATCGAAGTGGCCTCAGCACGAGTCTCTGCCGGTGAACAGGAGGCCCTGAGGCTGATAACGCGATGGGCCGCACAGAACGGCATGCTTGACAAAGTAGAGGTACTCGGATTCGTCGACGGCGACACCTCCCTCCAATGGATCAGAGATGCCGGAGGAGTGGTTGTCAACCTGCTCTGCAAGGGGTCATTGCGCCATCTTGAAAAACAACTAAGAAAAACCCCGGAGGAACATCTTGACGATATCAGGAAGATTGTAAGACTGGCAAATGGGTACGGCATGCAGGTCAATATATACCTTGAAGACTGGTCAAACGGAATGATCAGTTCTGAGGAGTATGTGCTTTTCATGGTTGACTCACTCAGCAATGAAAAGATAAAACGGTTTATGCTTCCCGATACCCTTGGTATTCTGAACCCTGACCAGACGTACCGTTTCTGCAGGCAGATGACCGAAAGATACCCCTCACTCCACTTTGATTTTCATGCTCATAATGACTATGACCTGGCGGTGGCGAACGTTTACTCAGCCCTTACCGCCGGAATAAGCGGAGTACACACCACGGTCAACGGACTCGGGGAGAGAGCCGGTAACGCCCCGCTCTCAAGTGTGATCGGACTGCTCAATGACCACCTCGGTGTCATGACAGGAGTGAATGAGCTGGAAATCACGAGCGTCAGCCGCCTGGTGGAGACATTCAGCGGAATAAGGATACCGGTAAACAAACCGATCATAGGGGCAAATGTATTTACCCAGACATCAGGTATCCACGCCGACGGCGACAACAAGGACAACCTCTATTGCAGCAACCTCCGGCCGGAACGGTTCGGCAGGAAAAGACAATACGCCCTCGGCAAGCAGTCGGGCAAGGCGACGATAAGGAAAAACCTCGAGGAGTTCGGGCTTGATCTTGATCAGAAATCTCTGAGTAAAGTAACACAGAGGGTTATCGAACTGGGCGATAAGAAAGAGAATGTAACAACAGAAGATCTTCCATTCATAATTGCCGATGTTCTCGGTACAAACCGGATAAATTATAATGTCTTCATAAAAAATTATTCTCTCTCACTCTCCTACGGACTTAGACCTTTTGCAAGCGTAAAGATCGAAATCGACGGCAGCCTGTATGAAGAGACATCTTCAGGTGACGGGCAGTATGACGCCTTCATGAAAGCCATCAGAAAAATATATGACAGCCTTGGAAGAGGATTTCCGGTTCTTACAGATTATCTTGTCACAATTCCACCCGGAGGAAGAACGGATGCGCTTGTTGAAACAGCCATTTCGTGGAGTTACGGAAGCATGAATTTCAGGACAAAAGGACTGGATGCAGATCAGACTGAGTCGGCAATAAAAGCTACCGAAAAGATGCTGAATATAATCGGGAATAATGATTACAGCAAGAAAGTCAATACATTAACAGAAGCAACACATGGATTTTAAAATAGCAGTACTGCCGGGTGACGGCATTGGTCCTGAGATTATTGAACAGGCCGTTAAAACAATGAATGCGATTGGCAAAAAATTCAACCATTCATTTAATTATGAATATGCTCTCGTTGGTGCAGCGGCCATTGACCAAACGGGCTCGCCCCTTCCTGATGATACCCTCATAAAATGCAAAGCCTCTGATGCAGTTTTGTTCGGCGCCATAGGTGACCCGAAGTATGACAATGATCCGTCGGCAAAAGTAAGACCGGAACAGGGGCTCCTTGCCATGCGCAGGGAACTGGGGCTGTATGCAAATGTCAGACCAATAACAACATTCCCTTCATTACTTGATAAATCGCCTCTGAAAAGAGAGATTCTCAATGGCGTTGATATTTTAATGATAAGAGAACTGACAGGCGGTATATACTTCGGAAAGCCTCAGGGCAGGTCTGAAGACGGGAACACAGCATATGATTCATGTGTCTATAGTAAATTTGAAATTGAACGTGTTATCAGGCTTGCATGTGAATATGCCCTTAAACGAAAAGGAAAGGTCACCGTCGTAGACAAGGCAAATGTACTGGCAACATCAAGACTGTGGCGTGAAACATCAAAAGAGATCGTTCATCTTTACCCCGAAATAGAAATGGACTTTTTGTTCGTCGACAATGCTGCCATGCAGTTAATACAGAATCCGCTCAGGTTTGATGTTATTGTCACCGAAAATATGTTTGGTGATATTCTTTCCGATGAGGCAAGCGTCATAACCGGATCACTTGGTCTGCTCCCTTCGGCATCCATCGGCTTGTCAACCTCGGTATTTGAGCCTATACATGGCTCTTATCCCCAGGCAGCAGGTAAGAACATCGCCAATCCCCTCGGCACAATCCTCTCGGCATCAATGCTTCTTAAAACCGGACTTAACCTCACCAGGGAATCTGATTTCTTGAAAAAAGCAGCCGAAAAGTCTCTTGAAGCCGGGATAGTAACAGAAGATCTTGACAGAAGTAACCCCTGCTCAACCTCCATGGTTGGCGACTGGATTTCAGAATTTATTTTACACAATTAAATACAGGGAGCACATCATATGATGAATCGTCAGATATATGTGGCCATTCAGGGCGAAAAGGGAAGTTTTCATGAGGTAGCGGCAAATGACTATTTCAGGAATAAAAAAATTATCCTCGTGCCATGCTCAACATTCGATGAAACGGTTAATTCGGTAGTTCAGGGCAAAGCTGATTACGCTGTTATGGCAATAGAGAATGCCCGCGCAGGAAGCATACTTTACAATTATAACCTTATCAGGGAGTCGCACCTTAAGATTCTTGGCGAGCTTAGACTCAGGATCAGGCAAAATCTCATGGCACTTCCCGGGACAACAATCGGTTCATTAAGTGAGATCAGGTCTCATCCCATCGCCCTCGCCCAGTGTATGGAATTTCTTAACACTCTGAAAGGACTGACATTGATCGAGACCGATGACACCGCGGGCTCTGCCAGGATTATAAGTGAACAGAAACTTGCCACGACAGGCACTATCGCATCAGCCAGTGCAGCCGGGATATATGGCCTTGAACTTCTTGCTGAAGGCATAGAAACATATAAAAAGAACTATACAAAGTTTCATATTATAGGTCATGAATCTGCAATGCCAACTGTAGGTGATAAAGCGTCGGTATGTTTTGCCACCGGCCATAAGCCCGGATCACTTGCCAGGGTTCTGCTGATACTTGCCGAAATGGATATCAATCTTTCAAAGATACAATCTGTTCCCCGGCTGAACGGAAACTGGGAGTACATGTTCTATGTTGACCTTGAACTGAGTACTGTTTCAAAAATGGACCATATAGTTAAAGCACTTGAAGAACATACAATGAACCTGGAGATACTTGGGATCTACAATAAGGATAACAATCTGTACGAAAGTTAAAAAGGTCTAAAAAAAACAGGTACATGAACATTTCTGCCATATTTTGTTATGATAAAATAATTACTACTTTTGCACCGAACAAGGAAAAAATGTCATTAAATAAATTACATCATCATCATCCTCATACTTGCTCTCAGGCGAGATTAAAATGATGTATGGTGACAACTGAATATCATAAACCCGTCTGAGCAGATCAGGCGGGTTTTTTCGTTTCCGGCTGGTCTGCACAGACAAAAATGAAAATTGAAATGAATGAATTGAAAATTGCAATCCAGAAGAGCGGAAGACTGAGTGAGAGCTCCCGCAAGTTGTTTGAAGAGTGCGGCATAAAGATCACCAACGGCTCAGGCAGCCTGAAGGTCATCGCTGGCAATTTCCCCGTTGAGATACTCCTGCTGCGTGATGATGACATCCCCCAGTACGTTGAACAGCAGGTTGCTGACATAGGGATAGTGGGTGAAAACACGGTCTATGAAAAGAAGAAGGATGTGGATGTCCTTGAACAGCTTGGGTTTGCCGGCTGCCGCCTCAGCCTGGCCATCCCAAAGGACGAGGCATATACAGGTACGGGATTCTTCATGAACAAGAAGGTTGCCACGAGTTATCCGGTGCTCCTGAGTGAATATTTCGCCAAAAGGAACATCAATGCAGAGATTGAGGAACTGAGCGGCAGCGTCGAGATAGCACCGGGCATAGGTCTCGCCGATGCGATCTGCGACATCGTCAGCTCCGGCAGCACCCTGCTTACCAATGGCCTGCGCGAGGTGGAGACCATCATGAAGAGCCAGGCGGTCATAATAGCAAACAGGAACCTCAGCGACGAAAAGAAAAAGATACTTGAGAACCTTCTGTTCCGCATCAGGGCAGTTAAGAACGCCAGGGAGAACAAGTACATACTGCTCAACGCCCCCGAAGAGGCGGTGACGGAGATCTGCAGGATACTGCCGGGAATGAAGAGCCCGACAATACTGCCGCTGGTTGAAAAGGGATGGTGCAGCCTCCACTCCGTTGTAAAGGAAGATGAGTTCTGGGACAGGATAGACCAGCTCAGGGCCGCAGGAGCTGAGGGCATCCTGGTGATACCCATAGAAAAAATGATACTGTGATGAAGACACTTTTGTATCCGCGACCGGCTGACATCAGTGCTGCCCTTGCCAGGCCGTCGGCAGGCAATGCAGATATTGATGTAAGCGTAAGGGAGGTGCTTGCCAGGGTCAGGGCAGAAGGTGATGTCGCCCTGCGTGAATTCTCGCAGAAGTTTGACGGATATGCACCCGAATCATTCAAGGTGGATGAAAACACACTTAATGAGGCTGAGAAAAGTGTGCCCATGGAGCTTCGGGAAGCAATGCGTGAAGCTCTTGCAAACATTACCGCTTTTCACTCTGCACAATTGCGTAGTACAGAGCCGGTGATAACAGCCGATGGGGTAAAGTGCTGGAGCGCCGATGTGGCTATTGAGAAGGTGGGGCTGTATATCCCCGGAGGCACCGCGCCGCTCTTCTCAACCGTTCTGATGCTGGCCATACCCGCACGCCTGGCCGGATGCCGCGATATTATAATGTGCACCCCTCCCGGCAAAGACGGAAGAGTCAACCCGCTGATTCTTTATGCCGCCACCCTGTCAGGCGTGACTGACATCTATACATCAGGCGGCGCACAGGCAATAGCGGCCATGGCCTACGGTACCGAGTCAATACCCTCAGTGTATAAAATATTCGGGCCGGGAAACAGGTACGTCACCAGGGCCAAGGAACTGGTGCAGCTTGAAGGCACAGCCATAGATATGCCTGCCGGACCCAGTGAGGTGCTGGTCATTGCAGATGAAACCGCCAACCCTGTCTTTGTGGCGGCAGACCTGCTGTCACAGGCAGAACATGGCGCCGACAGCCAGGTTATCATGCTCACCGACAGCAGAATTATGATCGAACAGGTCAAGACAGAGATTGAGAAACAGTCAGCACTGCTGGAGAGAAACAGCCTCGCTGTGCAGTCGCTTGAAAACAGCTCACTGATACTGCTTGACACTATTGATGAGTGCCTGAAAGTGAGCAACAGGTATGCCCCCGAACATCTGATCCTCGCCACTTCCGACCCATATCTCCATGCTGCCGCCGTGGTTAACGCCGGATCAGTATTCCTGGGGAATTACAGCAGCGAAAGCACAGGCGACTATACGACCCACCGGAGGATATGCAAGGAGCTTCAGCGGTCTGTCAACCGGCAGTTTTATGAAAAAGATCTTCTTCCAGGAGGTGACACAGCGCGGCTTAATGAATATAGGCCCTGCTACTGAATTGCTGGCCGGGGCCGAGATGCTCGGAGGACACAGGAACGCTGTGTCAGTAAGACTAAAATATCTCAACGATGAACAGAACAGATCAACTGGTAAGGCCTAACGTGAGGGCGCTGGTGCCCTACTCATCCGCCAGGGATGAATATGAAGGGAAAGAAGGTATCTTCCTTGATGCCAACGAAAGCCCCTTCGGTCCTCTCAACAG
>JBHEOU010000290.1:0-1878 GCA_046260645.1 Bacteroidales bacterium
CCTCCGTATGATCGAGCTGAAAACAGCTGTTTTGGTCGCAGCCTCACTGAAGACCGGAGCAATTATCGGTGAGGCGTCGGAAAAAGACCAGGATCTGCTCTATGAGTTCGGAAGATGCCTGGGGATAGCTTTCCAGATTCAGGATGATGTGCTGGACACCTATGGCGACACAAAGATGTTCGGCAAGAAGACGGGAAGCGATATCGTGGCAAACAAAAAGACATACCTGCTTGTCAAGGCGATGGAGATGGCCGGTGGCGAGAAACTCCGTCGTCTGAAGAAACTACTGGAGGCCGGAAACGACAACCCCGACGAGAAGGTACAGGCAGTGAGGGCACTCTATGATGAACTGGAGATACGGCTTCACGCCGAAAACCTGGCTTATGACTACTTTAACAGGTCGTTTCAGGCTCTTGACCAGGTGACGGTAAATGCTGAACGCAAGAAAGAGATTAAACAGATGGCAGTGAACCTCATAGGGAGGGTAAAATAGAACTGGCTGCAACAGCCGGAGTACACCTGGAACGAACACTATCAAAAAACATTGAAACAGATTTAAGTCAGAGAGATGGCAAAGAAAACAGGAGTGGTAAGTCAGGTCATCGGACCAGTGGTTGACGTTACCTTTGAGACGGCAGGGACAGAGATGCCCAACATACTTGATGCGCTGGAGATAACACGACAGGACGGTTCGGTGCTCGTAGTCGAATGCCAGCAGCACATAGGGGAAAAAACCGTCAGAGCCATAGCCATGGACTCCACTGACGGGCTGCAGCGGGGGACGGAGGTTGTGGCTACCGGCCTGCCGATAATCATGCCCGTGGGCGAACAGATACGAGGCAGGCTGATGAATGTCACCGGGATGCCTATCGACGGCATAGGTCCGCTTGATAAAAAAGGCGGTTATCCCATTCACCGCAAACCTCCCAAATACGAGGATCTCTCAACCGATAAGGAGGTGCTTTACACCGGCATCAAGGTCATTGACCTCATAGAGCCCTATTCGAAAGGAGGAAAGATAGGCCTCTTCGGCGGAGCAGGCGTGGGAAAGACAGTTGTCATCCTGGAGCTTATTAACAACATTGCCAAGGCCTATTCCGGGCTCTCCGTCTTCGCCGGCGTAGGTGAGAGAACAAGGGAGGGGAACGATCTCCTCCGCGAAATGCTTGAAGCAAATGTCATCTCATATGGCAAGAAGTTCATGGAGGACATGGAGAAGGGCGGTTGGGACCTTGATCTTGTTGATCGGGAGGCGCTAAAAGAGTCAAAGCTGGCCCTGGTATTCGGCCAGATGAACGAGCCTCCCGGCGCACGCGCACGGGTGGCACTGTCAGGGCTCTCCGTTGCGGAGTACTTCCGCGACGGTGAAGGTGAAGGAGCGGGAAGGGATATACTCTTCTTTATGGATAACGTCTTCCGTTTCACCCAGGCAGGGTCAGAGGTTTCTGCGCTGCTCGGACGAATGCCGTCGGCTGTGGGCTACCAGCCTACCCTGGCCTCCGAGATGGGCGTGATGCAGGAGAGGATCACCTCAACGCGTCACGGCTCTATCACCTCGGTGCAGGCCGTTTATGTGCCGGCAGATGACCTTACCGACCCCGCACCCGCAACAACATTCGCGCACCTTGATGCCACAACGGTTCTCAGCCGCAAGATATCAGAGCTTGGCATCTATCCTGCCGTTGACCCGCTTGACTCAACCTCAAGGATTCTCTCCCCGGAGATTGTAGGTGAGGAGCACTATAGCTGCGCCCAGAGGGTGAAGGAGATACTGCAGAGGTACAACGAGCTTCAGGATATCATCGCAATCCTGGGTATGGATGAGCTCTCAGAAGAGGACAAGCTGGTGGTGAACCGCGCACGCAGGGTGCAGAGGTT
>JBHEOU010000291.1:0-1876 GCA_046260645.1 Bacteroidales bacterium
GATCGTTCATAATGCTTGATCAGCCTGAGAGGGCCCATGAGCTGATTGAATACTTCCTTGATGACCAGCGTCCGGAAACCGGCAGGTGGAATCACTGGGCCGAGGTGGTGTGGAAAGACTACCGTCATCCCGGATTTATAGGAGACATGCCCCATACGTGGTGCGGAAGTGACTTTATCAACGCCGTGAGGTCTATGTTTGTATACGAAAACGAATATGATCATACACTTGTCCTTGCATCTGCCCTGTATCAGGACTGGATCGATGCTCCGGGGGGGATGTCTGTTGAAAACCTGCCTACATATTACGGTAAGATATCCTACTCGATAAAGAAGGAAGGCAACAGTTACCATTTTTCCATAACCGGCAATATTGATCTGCCGGCAGGGGGTATTAGAATAAGGAATTTCAACGGGAGGGATATGCCATCGGCAATAACAGTTAACGGTAAGGAGTTAACGGATTTCAATGAAGGGGAGATCGGGGTCAGGGAGGTGCCCGCTGACCTGGTTATCAATTATTAACTGCTGAAGAACAAATACCTGGATGAGTATGGGAGAAAAAAGCACTGTTAAGGCTTCCGGGCAGAATGACCGGATCACATTTGGTCAGCTTGCTGCCTATTCCGCCGGAGGCATTATACCCATCGCCCTCTTTAACATTGCAGGGCAGCTGGTTGGCCTGATGGGCAATATAAGCCTGGGTCTGAGTGCCTTCTGGCTCGGCCTCATCATGATCATCCCAAGGTTATGGGATGCCTTCTCCGATCCTATTGTAGGCCATCTCTCTGACAACACCCGGAGCCGGCTGGGCCGCAGACGACCCTATCTCCTGATAGGAGGCATAGCTGTTGCGGTCTTCTTTGTTGTGATGTGGTGGATCCCCAAGGGAGAGGCAGTTCATGCCCTGTTCCCCAGTGATGCCGGTTTTCAGCGGTTCCAGCTTGTTTACATCCTGTTTGGCCTGCTCCTGTTCTTCACTGCCACCACCGTCTTCGAGATCCCTCACGGTGCCCTGGGCATGGAGATGACAACCGACCCTCATGAACGGACCCGCCTTTTCAGCGGCAAAAGTTTCATAGGCAACCTCTTCGCCATGAGCACCCCGTGGCTCTTTGCCCTGGCCAATACCGAGGCCTTCAAGGGGCCCGGAGGGAACGAGGCTGACGGCATGAGATATGTATCACTTCTCATAGCGGCCGTGATTATTCCCCTCTCATTCTGGTGGACCGCCAAACTGCGGGAACCCAAGTTTGTGAAGGTCGCAAAACAGGAAAAGACACATTTCTGGACTGACATGAAGATAGTGGGCACCAACAAGAATTTCATCTATCTGGTGATGACCATCTTTACACTGGCTATGGGGTTTAACTTTGTCAACCTGCTCGGATCGTACATACCTATCTTTTATATTTACGGAGGAGATAAGATTTTAGGCGCCAGGCTGCTGGGCATCAACGGGACCGTCTGGGCAATCACCGGGGTGCTGGCCGTCTTTCCGCTGAACTGGATAAGCCCTAAACTCGGGAAGCGGAATACACTTATAATTGCCATGGTGCTCATGTGCGTTGCACAGCTTTCAAAGATCGTCTGTTATGACCCTGAGCATCCGTACCTGGTCCTTATCCCGACAATAATGCTGTCTGCGGGGATGCTTTTCTTCTTTACCCTCGGATCATCGATGGTAGGAGATATTTGTGATGAGGACGAGCTGAAGACCGGGAACAGGTCAGAGGGGAGCTATTATTCCATCTACTGGTGGTTCATCAAGCTGGGCACCGCTTTCGCCAGTTTTGTGGCAGGAATCCTGATAACGCTGACACTCTTCGATCAGACACAGGTAACAAAAGTTGACAGCCTTCAGGGAAGCGTGCGTG
>JBHEOU010000292.1:0-1523 GCA_046260645.1 Bacteroidales bacterium
CCCCTCAGAACGGGCAGTTGTTTTTTCCTTCCCACCCTCTTCTATCTGAATGCCTTGAAAAACTCAAGACCGGCCAGGACTGCCGGAACAGTGCCGGTGCCATGACCAAGACCCTCGAGTGTCACATACAAGCATGTAACAGGGCTTGATCCGGCTGTTGTCATAGCGTTATGCATATTCTCAGACAGAACGGGCATTACCTGAGTATCAGCCGTTCCATGGAGGAAGAGGATGGGGACGTTTGTGTCCCACCCCTGGATGCTATTGACAGTCAATGCATTGCGCACACCCTGGTAAGTAGCTGACGTAGAATAACCTGAGATATACTCCGCCTTGAAAAGTTCAGCGATGTTGACACTTAGCTCTGCATTTATCTGTTCCGGGGTATGCAATCCATCAAAGAGTCCCGGGATAAGGTCTGCATAGGGTGCATTGAACAGATCCGCGAGGTCATTGGAGTATAAGTCGTACTGGCTGTAGGTATTGGCAATATATGCGAAGTAAACAGGCATGGGATATTGTGTCTGTCCCAAGACATACGAGTTGACATAGCCCAGGTCGTAGGGTCCTGCACCGCAACTGGCAGCCCTGACCGTAAAATCGGCACTGTAGTCATTTTCAAGGGCCTCAACCAGCGCCAGCGTTGCCCAGCCTCCCTGGGAGTAACCTATAAGGTATGACTCGTTGGTTATTGTTAAATCCTTTGCGACATCCTGATCGAACTCAGTCACAGCATATAGCATATCAACCACGGTCTGAACAGTGGATTCCTTGTGAAGGTAAGGGTGTGTCATCTGCTTCGATGCCCCGAACCCGAGATAATCGGGAATGATAACAACATAACCGGTACTGGCGATATACTCGATCATCTGGAACTGCAGGCCCTGGGGATCTGCCGTAGGGGCTGCCGAATGAAGGGTATTGGTGCCGTTCTGGAATGAGAGCACGGGGTATGTTCCCGGTACCGAAGGAATACAGATCAGTCCAGATGCCGTCACCTCCTCACCCATGAAAATAGTCCTGTAGGTGACACTGTAGATATTCACACCGCTTACCACGTCGTCAACGATGTCTCCAACAGCAGGATACTGTGTGGCTACCAGGGTGAGTACCGAGACTATATTTTCCTTCGTTCTCATCAGTAGCAGGTCGCTCGAGAGAAGGTAGTCATTATCATCGAAGGGATCGGGGCCGGGGTCTTTGCGACACGACTGCACCAGAAGCAGCGGTGTCAGCAGGAAGAACAATGCCAGTAGTTTAAGATTCTTTTGCATGACTTTCAATTAAGGTTACAATGTTAACGGAAATTTTCAACGTGGAGTATGCCTCGGGGAGAGGGCACAGACACAAAACCATTGACCGGAGAGCCTGCCCCGATAGCCGTCAGGTGTACCTGGGCCATAAGGTATTGTAGACTAGAATATTACAATTAAGATATTACCTGTAGGGCATAAAGTATTGTAGAAAATGATTAATAATAATTCCACCCCAACCCCCCTGAAAACCTTAATCCTCGCCGACGG
>JBHEOU010000292.1:1533-1867 GCA_046260645.1 Bacteroidales bacterium
CAACGTATCACTCCTATTTGGCAGTTTCGTCCTCCTTGATGAGGTATCGTTCCTCATAACCAGGCAGGAGCGCATCGGCCTGACAGGCAGAAACGGAGCGGGCAAATCGACCCTGATGAAGATCATCGCGGGGATGCAGGACCCTACATCAGGCTCCATTGAGCGCCCCCGCGAGCTGACCATAGGATACCTCGAGCAGCAAATGAAGGTCTCAGACACCACAACAGTGCTGGAGGAGGCTCTCACCTCATTCACCGAGCTCAGGGCCCTGGAACAGGAGATAGCCGACACCACCCGAGAAGTCACCGAGCGTACCGACTATGAGACCGAAAGC
>JBHEOU010000293.1:0-255 GCA_046260645.1 Bacteroidales bacterium
CTCCTCGGTGGCGCCGTACTCGGCAATGGTATTATAGACACCACAGTGTGATACGAATGCCTTGAATCGCTTGTTGTGCATCCCGGCCAGGTAGAAGACCGAGTATCCGCCATAGCTGGCACCCACGGCACCCAGCCGGTCCTTGTCGACGAACGGTTCCTTCGCCATGGCATCAATGGCGTCAAGGTAATCCTGCATGTTCATGCCGCCGTAATCGCCCGAGATCTGTTCACGCCAGTAGCTCCCGAAACCCGA
>JBHEOU010000293.1:265-1861 GCA_046260645.1 Bacteroidales bacterium
TCCCTGACCCAGTGGTCCCTGCGGCCCGCCCTTGCAATAGAGCAGCGTGGGGTATTTCTTTGAAGGATCAAAATCGGGTGGATAGATGATCCAGCTCTGCAGGTCCTTGCCATCCCTGGTCTTCGTATATCGCTCCTCTGTCTTGCCCATCTTTATGCTCTCGTAGATGTGACCGTTGACATCGGTTATCATGTTAAACTCCCCGGTTGACATTTTCACTGCAGCCACTTCCGTGGGTCTCGACATTGACATCATCCCTGATACAAGTACTCCGTTCTGCAGTTGCAGAGGTCCCATGTCAAAGTCACCCTTGGATACACTTGTTATGCTGCCTGAAGCGCGTGATATTTTAAATATGGGCTGTGTGCCGCGGTATGGGCTGGTGAACCATATTTCTTCAGTTCCGTTCCACTGCAGGTTGCCTATGTTGTAATCCCATCCTTCTGAGACCCATTTGCGCTCCCCGCTGGCCATATTGTAAACGAACAATCTCTCGAGGTCCGACTCATAACCGTCCTCTTCCATGCTTGAATAAGCTATCATCGACCCATCAGGCGAGAAGACCGGGGCTTTGTCGTAGCCCATGTTTCCCTCAGTGATGTTCTTCTCAGCGCCTGTGGTGACATCATAAAGGTAGATGTCAGTATTCGTACTAAGCGAATAAGCCTTTCCCGTCAGCTTCTTGCAGGCATAGGCTATGTATTTCCCGTCAGGGCTCCAGCTGATATCTGCCTCATCAAACCAGGGCGCATCAGGAGTATCAAACCGTTGACCCTCCATGATATCCTTTTCGCCGCTTATTGTCTCACCGTCAAAGGAGGCTGTGAACAGATGGCTGTAGGAGTAATCGTGCCAGTAGTTCCAGTGCCTGTACATGAGGTCGTCAATGATGCGGACCTTTGCGTTTGGGAGGTCATATTTTTCATTTGCCGTCTGATCAAGCTTGACGCGGCGGGTAAAATAGACCATGTTTCCGGCCGGGGAGAATGAAAGGATCTCAAAATCCTGCAGTCCGGTCATCTCTTTATTGCCGCTGCCGTCAGCGTTCATCGTCATGACTTTACCTCCCTCGAGGTATGCAATCTTAGTCCCGTTTTCTATCCATTGCGGACCTGATCCTCCGTTGGTTGTCAACTGTACAGCTGTCCCCCCTGCTGAGGGCACCGAATAGATGTTGGTCATTCGTGCTTCCGTGGCAAGATCGTAGTGTGTGACGGCGTAGAGCACCGTTGCGCCATCAGGTGACAGCGCTATTGATCCTATACGGCCGTATTTCCAGAGGATTTCAGGGGTAAGAACTCCTCCGGCTTTCTCGGCATCGGTCAGGGAAACGTCAATTGCCGGCGCTTCCTGACTCTTTTTTGAGTCTTTGGTGCAGCCGGTTAAAACGGCTAATGCTGTTACAATAAATAGGAGAGCAAGTTTCTTCATGGGATTGGTGGTTTATGTTATCTCAGTGATAAGCATTATTCAAAGATAAATAAATTGGTTTAAATGACTGATTCACGCTCAAAAAGTATTTGTACGCTGCTTCGGTATGGATAGACAAGAAACTTGAGTTCGGTGTCCAGTGAACGGGTATTTACTCATTATAAG
>JBHEOU010000294.1:0-1848 GCA_046260645.1 Bacteroidales bacterium
CTGAATGACAGGTTCCTCAAGGATGATAATCACTATATTCTGGTCGGGCCCGGCAGATGGGGCTCAAGCGACCCCTGGCTCGGAATACCCATTAAATGGCCGCAGATCTCCGCCTCCAGGCTTATAATCGAATCAGGTCTCGAGAACTACCGTATCGACCCGAGCCAGGGCACACACTTTTTTCAGAACCTTACAGCCTTCAGGGTGGGTTACTTCACTGTTAATCCGTTCATGAACGACGGATTTGTTGATTATGATTTCCTCTCCGGGGTGGATGCCGTATATGAAGACACCTTCCTCCGGCATGTCAGGTTCGCGGAGCCATTGACCATCAGGATTGACGGCCGGAAAAAGCTTGGCGTCGTGATGAAACCTGCAGCCGACTGAAGACTGCCGACTGAAGACTGAGGACTGCTCCTAATGCAGGAAAGTCACATCGCCCACGGTGTCAAAATAACCGCCGTCGGCATACCGGCCGTGTACCTTCCATACATAGACTCCCTGAGGAGCCAGGCTGCCATTGCCGAAATAGCCGTCCCATCCCTTGTTCAGATCATGGCTCTCATAGATGAGCGCTCCCCACCTGTTGTATATCTGCAGCTTGTATTCAATTACATTCTCAAAGAAAGGCCTGAAGACATAATCCATCCCGGGATAAACACCCTCATCCCATTGCCCGCCGGTCGGCCCCGTTTCGTTCCATTTGAACACATTGGGAAACTTTATTTCTCCTGTTTTCCATTCAACCACCACAGGTGTTTCCATGACGGCGGAGTCAACGCATCCCTCACTGGTGGTTACCTTCAGGGAGACCGTATAGGATCCCTCCTTTTCATATTTGTGATAAGGATTCTCTTCGGTTGAGGTCTCACCGTCACCAAACATCCACAAATAGTTGTCGGCAAAATAAGAGTAGCTGTAAAAAATTACAATCTGTTCATTGTTCACGACATTGACAGGGTATGCATCAAAGATGGCAGAAGGGTTCTGGTATACTCTGACAATACCGTTTCTGACCGATTCTCCCGCAAGGTTTTTGACCGTCAGCTTAACTACATACTCACCCGGCACATAATAGATATGAACCGGCTCTTTTTCAGCCGAGTATTGCCTGTCGCCAAAGTCCCACGTATAACTCTCACCGTGCTGGCTCTTATTTTTAAATTTTACCGTCAGCGGAGCGCATCCGGCAGCATCACCTTCGAAATCCGCCACAGGAGGAGGCGGCAGGATCACCGTTACCGGGACTGACTCACTGGCAGCACATCCCCAGCTGTGAGGTAGAAGTGAATAGGTAAGAAGATGCGTTCCCAGTCCCGCCTCGGCAGGGTTGAAGCTGTTGCCTGTCATTCCTGTGCCCGTCCAGGTGCCCCCTGTGGGATAAGCGGTGATGAGCACCGGGGGACCGTTGAGGAAGAGGGTTCCGGGGTCTGCAATGATAATGTTCGGAAGGGCCATGACGGTGATGACAGTGCTGTCATTATCACTGCAGTCTGTATTGAAGATGTTATAACGGATAAGATGATTGCCTACGCCTGCAAGAGCCGCAATGAACTGGTTGCCCACCACCCCGGGCCCTGACCAGGTACCCCCGAGGTCATGAGCCGTGAGAGTGATCGCCGGACTGTCTTCGCATAGTGTGTCAACCGGTGTTATGGTGGCATCAGGAGTGGCAACGGTTATGATCGTGTCGTCAGAGTCCGTGCATCCGTTGGAGTCAGTTATAGAATATGTTATGACATGATTACCGGTATTTGCCACGCCGGGGTAAAAAATGTTGCCTGTAACCCCCGTTCCCGACCATATGCCGCCCGAATCGCGGGCCTGCAGAACCACAACAGGGTCGGT
>JBHEOU010000295.1:0-1808 GCA_046260645.1 Bacteroidales bacterium
GAGTTCTTGAAAAAGCTGGCGGAGGCGTTGCGCGCCGAGGGTATCGCAATAAGGCACCTTGGAAAGGAGTGAAATGGAACTGCTTAAGGCCGAAGGTATCGCAATAAGGCACCTTGGAAGGTCGTAAGATGGAAATGAAGAAGGCCATTGGAATCATAATAAGGCACCCGGGATAAGACTGAGATGAAACTGATTGATACAATGGATACCACCATAAGGCGACAGGGAAAAGACTAATATGGATCTGAAGTATATACCGTCGGGCGACTCGGCATTTATCATCAAGGCAGGCGATGCGATCTCTGAGGAGATCAATGCAACCGTCAGGAAACTGCTGGTCAGGCTTGAAATGGAAAATATCAGCGGCATCACCGACTTCATCCCCTCATACAACCAGCTGATGGTCTGTTATGACCCGTCGGTGCTCGATTACAAACAATTGCTGGAGATCTCTGAAAAATGTGCTGCCGATCTCGGCGCCCTGGAGCTGCCGGAAGCAGGTGTCATACATGTCGCGGTGCTTTACGGGGGCGAATATGGTCCTGACCTTCAATATGTTGCAGAATATAATGGGCTTACGGTGGACGATGTGATCACTATACACAGCTCCGTTGCCTGCCTCGTTTATATGCTTGGCTTCACCCCCGGCTTCTGTTACCTCGGGGGGATGGATAAACGCATTGCCACGCCGCGCCAGGAGACGCCCAGGCTGAAGATACCATCCGGTTCGGTGGGTATTGCCGGCGACCAGACAGGCATCTACCCCCTCGAGAGTCCCGGCGGATGGCAGCTGATAGGCCGCACGCCGCTGCGACTGTTCAATCCCGACAGCAAGCCCGAGTTCCTCTTCCGTGCAGGTGACTACATCCGGTTTTATCCTGTAGACAGGGATGAGTATGCCCGGATAGCCGCGGAGGTGGCTGCCGGCACGTTTCATGTCAAACGAACCCTGAAAGGCTGATCATGACGACGGTGATCATTCAGTCGGCAGGATTGCTGACCACGGTGCAGGACAGAGGTAGGTACGGTTACCAGAGGTACGGCATGCCCGTCTCGGGTGCCATGGATGTTTTCTCCCTCGAGCTTGCCAACCTGCTGGTGGGCAATGAGCCCGGCGAAGCATGCCTCGAGGCGACCATCACAGGACCGGAGCTTGAGTTCACCGGTGCAACCTGGGTGGCCATCACCGGTGCCGACATGGACCCCCGCCTTAACGGGCAAGTCATCCCTATGAACACTGCCGTTGATGTCAGACCCGGCGACAGGCTTGGGTTCAGAGGTTTGAGGAGCGGGTGCAGGTCATATATAGCCTTTGCCGGCGGGATAGCCGTGCCGCCGGTGATGGGCAGCCGGTCGACTTATCTCAGGGCAGGCATCGGAGGATTTCAGGGCAGGGCGCTCATGGCAGGCGACGAGCTGCCAAAAGGGGATGCAACATGGCTTCCATCAGGTGACGGGCTTCCGCTGAAGGGATCGGATCCCCACTTCTCTTTCGGCCAATTGACCCCGGGAACCGCCATTAGAAAACCCCGGTTAAATAAGATTCCTGAGGGCCTCATTCCCGAGTACAAACATGAACAGACTATCAGGGTCATCTCCGGTCCCGAGGCACATTATTTTGAGATAGCCGGGTTGCGCAGTTTTTTATCTACTGAATACACTGTAACTGCCCGGAGCGACCGCATGGGTTACCGACTATCCGGTGAGCCCATTAAGCATAAGGAAGGCATGACCAACATCATCTCGGCAGGTATTTCATTGGGCACCGTTCAGGTCCCTGGCGACGGGCAGTCCATCATCCTCATGGC